>DATAIN010000822.1:0-4147 GCA_036262635.1 Gemmatimonadaceae bacterium
GATGAGAGCCCGTACCTCACGCCGTTGTTGATGCGGAAGGCCTCGTCAGGCGAGTCGACGCGGAGCACCGAGAGCACCGGCCCGAAGATCTCCTCCTGCTCGAGCCGCTGGCCGGCCTCCACCCGCGCAAAGATCGTCGGCTCGAAGAAGAAGCCCTTCTCGACGCCCTTCCCCGTCGCCCGCCGTCCGCCGCAGAGCAGGTCGTTCCCTTCCGACTGTCCGATGTCGACGTAGCGCTCGACCTTCTCGATCGCGTTCTCGTTCACGAGCGGGCCGACGTCGGTGCCTGCCTTGCGACCGTCGCCCAGCTTGAGGCCCTTCGCCTTGTCGACGAGCATGCCGAGGAAGCGATCGTGGATCCCCCGTTGGAGGATGAGGCGGCTCGTCGCGGTGCAGCGCTGCCCCGTCGTGCCGAACGCTCCCCAGAGCACCCCCTCGAGCGCGAGCTCGAGGTTCGCGTCGTCCATCACGATCTGCGCGTTCTTCCCGCCCATCTCGAGCGAGAGGCGCTTGTGCATGCGACCCGCCGTCTCGCCGACGATGCGGCCCGTCTCGGTCGAGCCGGTGAAGGAGAGCAGCGGGATCTCGGGATGCTCGACGATCGCCTTGCCTACCTGCTCGCCGACGCCGTGCACGAGCTGGATCACTTCGGGCGGGAGCCCCGCCTCGAGGAGGATCTCGACGAACACCGTCCCCGTATGCGGGACGTCCTCGGCCGGCTTGAAGATGCAGGCGTTACCGCAGACGAGCGCGGGGAACATCTTCCACGTCGGGATCGCGAGGGGGAAGTTGAACGGAGTGATGATCCCCGCGACGCCGATCGGCCGGCGGAAGCTCATCGCCCACTTGTCGCGCAGCTCCGACGGGACGGTGTGACCGAAGAGGCGTCGCCCCTCGCTCGCCGCGTAGAACGCGGTGTCGATCCCCTCCTGCACGTCCCCCTTCGTCTCGGCCAGCGGTTTCCCCATCTCGCGGGTCATGAGGTCCGCGATCTCGTCCTTCCGCTCGCTGAGGATCTCGCCGACGCGGCGCAGCACGTCGCCGCGCGCCGGCGCGGGAGTGCGGCTCCACTCGCGGAAGCCGCGCTTCGCGCTCTGCACCGCGCGCTCGACGTCGGCCGCGGTCGAGAGCGGGAAGCGGCCGATGACGTCGGAGGTGTCGGCGGGATTCCGGTTGTCGAAGTATTCGCCCGACGAGGGTGCGACCCACTCACCGGCGATGAAGTTCTTGAACGTTTTCATGACTCGAACGAGATGATGGAGCGCCGCGGAATCGCGCGCCCCGGAAAGCTAACCAGCCGGCCGCCGGCTACTGGCAGCTCCAGATCGCCGGATGGTCGGGCGTCGGCGTGGCGTAGCCGACGCGCGGCAGCACCTCGAGCGCGCCGAGCAGGAGCCCCCAGAGGATGATGAGGAGCGACAGGGTGTGCGCCTTGGCTGAGCGGTGGCGGAAGGTCCAGATGGCGCTCCAGACGCCGCTCGCCACGACGACGCCCACTGCGCCGAGGTAGGCGAGCAGCCCCGCTCCGCAGCGCGCTCCGTACGGCCAGAAGACGATGCCGACGCCGAGCGCCACACTGAGCAGCAGCCGCGCGAAGACGCCGAACGTCGACGTCTCGGCGCGCGCCTTCTCGATCACTCCCCGCTCCGCCGGCGTCGCGACGGTCTTCGGGCTGCCGATGAGCTGATCGTCGGCGAGCGATTCGAGCTGCTTGTCGATCTTCTCCATCTTCCTGTCCCAGTCGGACATCCTATCTGCTCCCTCGAGCGGCTCGTCGCGGCGAACGTTGAATCACGCTTCCCTCACCAGAGCATAACGCTCGATCTTCTTGTAGAGATTCGACCGCGGCATGTCGAGCGCGCGCGCGGTCTCGCTGACGTTCCAGTCGAACTCGCGCAGCTTCGTGAGGAGGAAGGCACGCTCGGCCGCGTCCTTGAACTCCTCGAACGTCCGGATGCTGCCGAGCGCGCCGAGCGCCGAGGGCTCGGCCGCGGCCCGGCCGACGAGCCGCTCGACGTCCTGCACCGATACGTGTGGCCCATTGCCGAGAATGAGCAGGCGCTCGACGGTGTTCCGGAGCTCGCGCACGTTTCCCGGCCAGTCCATCCGCGCGAGCAGCGCGACCGCGTCCGGCTCGAAGGCGCGCGGCGGGATCCCCTCACGCTCGGAGAGCTGCGAGACGAAATGCGCGACGAGCAGCGGGATGTCCTCCCGACGCTCGCGCAGGGGCGGGACGTTGAGCGGCACCACGTTCAGCCGGTAATAGAGATCCTCGCGGAACCGTCCGGCGGCGATCTCCTCCTCGAGGTTCTTGTTCGTGGCGGCAAGGACACGCACGTCCACCGAGATCGCCTTGCTCCCGCCGATGCGCGTGACCACGCCGTCCTGGAGCACGCGCAGCACCTTCGCCTGCGCGCTGGCGCTCATGTCGCCGATCTCGTCGAGGAAGAGCGTGCCCCCGTCCGCCTGCTCGAACTTTCCCGCGCGATCGGAGACGGCGCCGGTGAAGGAGCCCTTCATGTGGCCGAACAGCTCACTCTCGATCAGCTCACTCGGGATCGCCGCGCAGTTCACCTCGACCAGCGGCTTCTTCGCTCGTGGGCTCTGCTTGTGGATCGCGCGCGCGACCAGCTCCTTCCCCGTCCCGTTCTCGCCGGTGATGAGCACGCGCGCCGGCGTGCCGGCGACTTTCTCGATGCGATCGGTGAGCGCGCGGATCGCGTACGACGCGCCGACGATCTCGAAGCGGGACTGCACCTGCTCGCGCAGCGCGCGCACCTCGTCGCGCAGCTCGAGATGCTGGAGCGCATTCCGCAGCGTGACGAGGATGCGGTCGGTGTCGAGCGGCTTCTCGAGGAAATCGTAGGCGCCGAGCTGCGTCGCTTCCACCGCGGTCTGGATCGTTCCGTGCCCGCTGATCATCACGACGACCGCGCGCGGGTCCTGCTCGCGGAGCCGCTTCAGCGCCTCGAGACCATCGATCCCCGCCATCTTCACATCCATGAAGACGAGATCGGGAGCGAAGCGCGCGTATTCGGCGAGCGCGTCCACCGCGTTGGCCGCCTGACGGATCTCGTAGCCCTCGTACTCGAGGAGCTGCGACAGCGCGGCGCGGATTCCCGGCTCGTCGTCGACGATGAGGATCTTGCGCGTCATGCGGCGGGCGCGCTGCGGTAAAGTGTGACCCTGCCCGGCTCGACGCGCACGTCGCCGATGTACGAGGGGACGACCAGTGGAAGACCGTCCTCGGAGACTCCCGCGGGGCGCGCGCCCTTCTCGATTCGCCGGAGCAATCGCGGGATCGCTCCGCTCGGGACGGGGAAATCGCGGAAGCGGATCTCCTGGACGCGGAATTCGGCGAGCCCCGGGCGGATGATCCGGAAGGCGCCACCGAACTGCATCCGCTCGCGCTCACTCAGGAACCCGGCGAGCGGGCCGAGAACGTCCGACCCGCCGAAATCGCTCGGCTTCACCGACGCGCGAACGTAGAGTCGCTCGCCGAACGCCCCCGCTTCGACACTGTCGGCGGAGGGCGGGAGCTGCCGCGCGAGCTGCTCGTAGACGTAGCTCGCGAGGTCGGCCGGGCGCACCGTGACGAACACAGGACCGCGCGGCTTCTGGAGATTCGCGAGCGCGGTGCGCATCCGCGCCGACCCTTCCGGGGAGAGCCGCTCCCAGCCGGCGGCGGCGGTGGCCGAGCTCTCGGAGCGCGAGCCGCGGAAGATCTGGTCGCGCAGCAGCCAGCCGACGACGACGCCGAGGAGCAGGACGACGAGACACCCGATCTTTCGCATGCGGTTCGCTAGACGGCCGCTCCGAGCGGCGAGGAATGAAGGAGACGGTAGCGCGGTCCGTCCGGGGACTGCTCGCTCGACATCAGGTCCACCGAGGAGACCTCCAGCGTCTCCTCGAAGGAGAAGGATCGGACGAGCCGCTGCACGGCACGAAGCTGCTCCTCGGGCGTGCGTTCCGGAACCCTCGCCAGCGTCAGATGCGGACGGAACGCCCGTCCTTCCGGCTCCAGCCCCAGCGAGACGCACGCCGCCTCGACATCGTGGTGGAGGAGCTCGAGGCGCGGATCGGGCGCGACGCCCACCCAGATGACGCGGGCACGCCGGAAGTTCGGGAAGGCACCGAGCCCGCCTAA
>DATAIN010000823.1:0-16859 GCA_036262635.1 Gemmatimonadaceae bacterium
GACGCATCTCCCGACGGCGGAGGAGGCGCGTCGCCGCGCGGACGCGTGGCTGCGCGAGCGTCAGGCGAGCGGCGCCGGCGAGGTGCTGGTGATCACGGGTCGCGGCAACAACAGCGATGCCGGCTTCTCCGTCGTTCGCGAGGCGGTCGCCAGGACGCTCCGCACGCTGCGCCGGCTCGGCGTGGTCGACGCGATCGCCGAGCATACTCCGGGCTCCTTCGTGGTGACGCTGGCCCCCATGCGGCGGCTGTGGGAGTCGGCGCGGCGAGCCATCCCCGCGACGCACGACCGCGCGGCGCGGCACGTCGCGGCGCCGGTCGGACTCGAGCCGGAGACGGTCGCGCTGCTCCGGGCGCTGGCCGAGCGCTCGCTCGACGCGTTAGGCATCCGCGACCGCGAGGCGTTCCTCGAGCGCGAGATGGCGACGCAGCTCGCCGTCCTCGTGCGCGCCGTCCCCGACGGCCCCGACCGCGAAGCGCGCCTGCGTGAGGTGATCCGCCGCGCGCTCGACGAGGACGACGGGCGCACGCGCTGAGCGCGGGCAGGCGCGATCAGCGCTCGGTCGGGGGAGATCCCGCCTGCGCGCGCGTCAGGCTGTCGATGCGGGCGCGCCGCCGCTCGATCTCGCGACGAATGGCTTCGCGCTCCGCCGCGACCGACTCCGCCCTCACGACGGCGAGCGCCGAATCGCGACGGGCACGGATCGCCGTGCTGTCGATCGGCACCGCGGCGGGAATCTGCTGCACCGGCGCGGGCGAAGGCGCGGCGGGGCGCGGAGCCGTTGGCTGAGCGGAGGAGGCTCGCCGGCTCCCCGTCGCGCGGCGCGCCGTCGCCGGAGGACGGGTGCTCGCGGACGCGCCGCCGCGACGCTCCACACCCGCCGTCAGAGCCGGCGCGGCGCTGGCCGCGCTGCTGTCCAGCTTCAGCGAAGAGCCGCGCGTCTCACTCATCTCGGGCCGGCTCTCCGATCGCCGAGCCGCGGCCCACCCGATCGCCACGCCGGCGAGCATCCCGGCGGCGGCGAGCGCCACGATCAGTGTCACGCGACGGTTGGCGGCGAGCAGGGTCAGCGAGCGCTCGAAGGGACCGGGCGACCTGCGCGGTGCGACCGCCGTCGCCGCGGCGTGCGGCAGCGCGAGCGGCGGAGTGACCGGCGGCGCGGAAGCCACCGGCTCGACGCTGTGCTCGATCGGGCGCTCCGCGTCGCGCGCCGGGGCCGGCTCCTCCACCGGCGCCTGCCGCTCGACGGGCGGGGCCGGCTGCGCGGCGCTGCCTAACGTTTCGTCGGTGACGACGGGAACGCCGCCGCGCGGCGAGCGCCGGCGCGCGACGTAGGCGCGCGGCAGGACGCGCCCTTCCTGGTCGCTCGCCAGCGGCAGCGTTCCCGAGACGAGGCGGACGGTTCCCGGCGGCGAGCGGCGGCGGGGCGCCGTGGGTGCCGCGGCCGGCGTCGGCGGCGGCACCTGCGGGACGGCGACCGCACCAGGCGGGGTGAGTCGCGGCCGTCGCGGCGGGAGGTCGGCATATGTGGACACGGCGGGCATGCCTAACGGCGCGTCCCGCGGCTCCCGGGACGCGACGTCGGCGCGTCCGGCTCCCCCCGCGGCCGAGCCCCCGATCGTCACGCGGCGGGGTGCGTCGGCGATCGCGTCCGAGACATTGCGCGCGGCGACCGGGATCGGTAGCTCGAGGGAGAGCGCGCCCGGGTCCTCGAGCACCGGGAAGGGCGAGCGCGGCGGCTCGAGCGCAGCCACCGCCTCGCGCGCCGCGTCGGCCGGGACGTCGGGCATCACGCCGGAGCAGACGCACCCGAGCACGGGCGCGACGTCCACCAGCACCTCGGCGCGCGCGAGCACACGATCGGCGATGGTCGTGGCGAGCTCGTGTTCCTCGAGGATCTCGACGCGCATCTGCACCGAACGCCAGAGCTCGTCTGGCGAGGGGAGCCCGCCCGGGAGGGAAAAGTGGCGCCGGCGGTCGGGCGGGATCACCGACTCGAACATCTCCGGCTGGTCCGCCAGGCGGATCCCGCGCTCGGCGAGCTGGGTGAGGAATTCGTCCGGCGTGAGTCGTGCATCGATGGAATCGTCGGACGCGGCGGGACACCGGCCGACGTACGTCACGCGCAGTCCCTGCGGCGAATGGAGCCGGAGGTACTTCGCGACGGCGACCGGCGGTGCGACGAGGGAGACGAGATGCGGGGCGAGCTCGGTACCCACGGCGAGCATCCGGCGCGCGACGTGGGGGCAGGCGCACTGGATGGCGGGGCGCGTTCCGCGCGACGTGATGGCATTCAGCGCAGCTGCGGCGACGAGCTCGTCACCCCAGCTCGCGGGGATCGCGGCGCGGAAGCCGGCCGCCAGACACGCGTGCGCGAGTTGCACGGGAGTCGCGGGGCGGGCTGCGAGTTGCGCGTCGTTGCCGAGGATCACCACCGCCGGCAGCGACGGAACTCGGGGATCAACGGGTGGAACCATTCAACGACACACGTGAGCCTGCTTCGATGCGGGACAGGCCCTAAGCAAGCGAAAATCATGCTTGAAGTCCAGAGCGGCCCGGACATTGCAAAAAGTTGCGGGGTTCATCCATACAAGGGGCGGGGATGGTGGAAGCAGTAGGGACGCGCGGCTCGAGCCGTCTCTCGGCTGAGGAGCGCGCGGCGATCGCCGCATATGCCGCTCGTGCAACATGGCCGAGTGGATTCGTCATCTATCAGCGTGGTGCGCCGGCCGACGGCATTTTCGTCGTCATGCGAGGGCGCGTCGTGTTGAGGAGCCGAGTCCGCGCCGGCCGCGGCTTCGTCCCGGGAATCTCCAGTGCGGGGGAGACCTTCGGCGCCGAAGGGCTCGCCCAGAATTCCCGCTATGCCACCGATGCGCGCGCCGACGAGGAGACGGAGACACTCCACCTCAGCGGCGCGCGTTTTCGTGCATTCGTGCGCGAGCAGCCGCAGCACGCGCTCTGCCTCGTCGCGCAGGTGATGTGTGAGCGCGCGGGGCTGCTCGAGCGGCTGCGCGAGCTGACCACGCTCAGCGTCGAGCAGCGGCTCGTCGCGACGCTGCTCCGCCTGGCGAACAGCGAGGGATTCGCCGCGGGCGACGGATCGCTCGTGCTCGACGCGGCGCGGTATCGCCTGCTCTGCGAGATGGTCGGCGCCACACGCGAGTCGGTGTCGCTCGTCCTGGCGAAGCTCGTCGGGGAAGGGCTCGCGACGCGCGATGGCGCGATCATCACCGTGGAACCACCCGCCCGGCTGGCGACGAAGATCGACCAGAGCTGGCTCGATGGCGACACGTTGCTGCAGCTGACGAACGGTGACCGGGAGCGCCGCGCGCTGACCTGAGCGCGCTATATTGCCCCGGATGCGCGATCGTTCGAGCGTCGAGGTGGGTTCATCGGTGCCGCGCTACTGATCGCGGCCGCCCTCGCGGCGGCTACCCTCCTCTGGGCCGGACGCCGTTCCGCGAGCGCGCTCGCCGCCGACGTCGCGCGGCGGCTCCCCCCGGGACCGGATGGGATCATCCCCGGAGCGGGACCGATCTCGCTCGACGCGAACACCGGTCGCGCCGTGCTGCTCCTGCACGGCTTCGGCGACACTCCCCAGACGCTGCACTACCTCGCGGACGCGCTGCACGCCGACGGCTACACCGTGCGCGCACCGCTCCTCCCCGGTCATGGCCGGACGCTGGCCGATTTCGGCGCGACCCGCGCGAAGCAATGGATCGCGGCCGCGCGTGAGGCATACGAGACGCTGACGGCCGTCCACGGCCCGTGCCCCGTCGTTGGGCTGTCGATGGGAGGCGCGCTCGGGATCATCCTCGCCGCGGAGACCCCCGACATGCCCGCGCTGGCGCTCGTCGCTCCCTACGTGAGCATGCCTCGCCGCGCCCGGTTCGTCGCGCGCTTTCATCCGCTCTGGGAGATCGTGACGCCCTACTTCCAATCGGGCGGTGAACGCTCGATTCACGACGATCGCGAGCGGGCCCTCGCGCGCGGCTACGGCGTGCTGACGCCCGAGCTTCTCTTCGAGCTCTCGCGCGTCGTCCGGCGCGTGCAGGTCTCCCTCCCGCGCGTGCAGGTCCCCACGCTCGTCATCCACGGCCTGAACGACGAACGCATTCCACCCGACGCCGCGGCGCGCGAGTATGCGCGGCTCGGTGCCGCCGAGAAGCGGCTCGTCTGGACGGAGGTGGGAGGGCACGTGCTCACGGTGGACCAGGGTCGCGAGCGCGTCATCGCGCTGGTCCTCGACTGGCTGGCCCGCCATCGCGCCTCGGCGCCGACCACGCGGCGCGTCGAGGCCTGACGCGACGAGCGGGGCGCGCCGTTAGGCACGCCCCGCTCGCGGCTCGTCGGGGAGAGCGCTGTCGAGCTAGAAGCGCTCCTGCACCTTCTCGACGACGGTCTCGAAGGTCTCCTTCACGACGCCAGCCGCGCCCGACGCGGCGTCGGCGGCCTGCTGGAGCACCACGCCGCCGACGCGCTTCACGCGCTCGACGGGCGACTGCGCGCGCCGCGTCGCGCTCTTGCGGCTCGACCCGCCGGAGCTCTTCCGAGCCGACGACTTCTTCGCGCTGCTCGACCGCGTGGTCGGGCGCTTCGTGCTGCTGCTCGTTCCCGCCGCGCTGCGCGCCGTGGGGCGACGAGCGCTCGACTTCTTCTTGCTGCTGCTGCTCGAGCCGCGCTTCGCCGATCCACGCTTCGAGCCGCGCTTCGCGCCGCCCTTGCGGGCACCGGCCCGCTTCGCACCGCCTTTCTTCGCACCGCCGCGCTTTCCCGCGCCGCCGCGGCGAGCGCCGCCGCGCGACGACTTGGCCCTGGTTGCCATGATCTGTCCTCGTGAGGGTGGTGCCGGGCGCAACCGCAATTTTCGCGCACAAGCTGAAGCGTAGCGCCTCACGCGTTCGGAACCGCGGGCCGCGACCGAGGCTCAGCGACGATATCGCCCTGGCGAAACCCGACCCAAACCTTCGCGGCGCTCAGTCGATGTAGCGCATCGCCACCCGGACGAGGCTCTCGGCCTCGCGGGCCGCGCCCGACGCGGAGGTCAGCTGGCCGTGGACGAGTCGTGTTCGCGATCGGGCGCAGCTCTGCTCCGGGCAACGCAGCACCGAGTCGGCGCCG
Organism: Gemmatimonadaceae bacterium; assembly: GCA_036262635.1. Taxonomy (GTDB): domain Bacteria; phylum Gemmatimonadota; class Gemmatimonadetes; order Gemmatimonadales; family Gemmatimonadaceae; genus JABFXC01. The sequence goes on from DATAIN010000823.1 coordinate 5,125, forward strand.
AGGACCGCCTGGTCGGAATAGGCTCGGGCCAGGAGGAGCTTCTCGCGGCCGAGCAGCCAGTAGCGCGTGTAGCCCTCCGCCTGCCGCCCTCCCCGGGTCTCGGCCACGACGTCCCGACGCAGCCGGTCCCCCTGCAACACCGCCTGGGCCATCCGGCCCGACGCTGCCTCCGCGCCGGCTCGTGCCGACAGCACGCGCGCCCGGAGATCGTCGAGCGCCGTGTCCGTCGCCGCGAGCGCGGCGACGACGATCGCCGAATCGGAGGAAAGCGTCGCGTACGTGACCAGCCGTTCGGTGCTGTCAGCCAGCCGGCGGAGCGGAGTCGCACGCTCGCCGGTGAGTTGGGCCATCCGCGGTGACGACGCGCAGGCCACGGCCGCGATGAGCGCGGCGGCCGGGAAGCTGAATCTGTACATCATCGGAGCACCTCGACGGAGCGCCATGCAGCCGTCGAATCCTCGGTGGCGGCGGCTGCCGGATCGGGGAAGTCCGCCCGCACTTCGCCCGCGGGAGCCTCCCCCATGGCTTGCAACATGAAGCGCCCGCGAGGGCGGCGCAACGGAACGATGCGGCGGGGTATTCCGCCGCTATATTCCCGCGCGAACGCCCACCCCGAGGAGACCACGAGATGCGATACACCGTGCTGGTGCTCGCCGCCGCGATCGCGGCATGCGCGACGAAGCAGGAGCGAACCACCGACAGCGCCGCCGGCGGCATGCCGTCGGATCCCGATGTCGCAGCGCATGGCAGCGGTGTCCCCAGCGGGTACAACGCCGTCACCGACGACGCCACGGCGCAGCCGACGAGCATTCGATACGAGGTGAGCGGCGGAAGCTGGGAGATCACCACCGGTCCGGCGCACATCGTCTACGCGAGCAAGGACACCGCGACCGGCCAGTACACGGCGAGCGCGACCTTCGACCAGCTCGAGGCACCGCGGCACCCCGAGGCCTACGGGATCTTCGTCGGCGGGCGCGATCTCGAGTCGCCGAACCGTTCCTACACCTACTTCCTCGTCCGCGGCAACGGCCAGTATCTGGTGAAGTCACGCCAGGGCGGCGACACGAAGGACGTCATCGCCTGGAGCAGCAACGCGGCGGTGCCGAAGGCGGACAGCGCGGGCAAGGGCACGTACAAGCTCGCCGTCCGCGTGGGGTCGGACTCCGTACGCTTCCTCGTGAACGAGAAGCAGGTCGGCGCGGTGAAGGCGGGGACCATCGCCACCGACGGCGTCGCCGGACTGCGCGTGAATCACAACCTGCACGTCCGCACCTCGCCGATCGCCGTCGGCCGTTAGGCAGGAGCCGTCAGCCGGGGCGACTCAGCAGGCGCGTCTCACCATGTCGAAGGATCCAGCAGTTCCGGTCGGGTAGTGCTCGAGCCGCCCAGGCGCGTAATGCGTGCCTGGGCGGCTCGTTCGTCGGCTCGTCGGTGAGGCGGAAAGTGCCCCAGTGGACGGCGAGCATCACCGGCACCCGGCCGCCGTGGGGCTCGCCGAGAGCGACCGTCGCGGCCACCGCCTCATCGGCGTTCATGTGCACGGGACGCATGAACCAGCGCGGCGCGTAGGCACCGATCGGCATCAGGGCGAGATCGAAGGGCCCGAGCCGCTGTGCGATCTCATTGAACTCCGGGTGATACCCGGTGTCGCCGGCGTAGAACACCCGCCATCCCTCGGCCGCGATGGCGAACCCCGCCCAGAGCGTGCGGTCGCGATCGCCGAGGCTCCGGCCGCTGAAGTGCTGCGCGGGAGTCGCGGCGATCGTCGTCCCGGCGGCGCGCGTCGATTCCCACCAGTCCAGCTCGACGACCTGGCGCACACCGAGCTCGGTGAGACGTGTGCCGACACCCAGCGTCGTCACCCACCGTGCCTCCGGGTGCGCCTTCGCCAATCGTCGCACGGTGGGCGCGTCGAGATGGTCGTAATGGTCGTGCGAGAGGAGCACGACGTCGAGTGGAGGCAGCGACTCGAGCGGCACCGCGGGAGAGACGAGGCGGCGCGGTCCGGCCCACGTGAATGGCGACGCGCGTTCGCCCCACATCGGATCGATGAGAACGTTCATTCCGCCGAGCTGCAGCAGCACGGTCGAGTGCCCGATCCATGTCGCCCGCAGCCTGCCGTCGCTCCCCCGAGGGAGCGCGACATCCGAGGGAACGATGGGCAGCTCGGCGACGGCGCGTCGCCCGCCGCGGAGGCGCCTAACGGCGCGGGCTGCCGACCAGCGCAGCACGGCGGCGAATCCTTTCGGCTGCGCGCCGGGCCACGGATTGCGAAAGCCGCCCCCCGGTGCGTGATGGCTCGCGCGCGTCGCCGCGTCGCGCGCTTCACCCTCGGGTACGGCAAAGGTGCTCAGGTCGGACATGAAGAACGGTCGGTCGGAAGTGCAAATGCTCGCGTGGCGCGAAGCTTGATCGCGCCGTGAGCAACATAGCGTCGCGCACTTCCTCTCCAGACCCGTGCCATCGATGGACGTACCCTCGGTCCGCGCTCCCGAATTTCCCTCTGGACTCGACTGGATCGGCACCGGCGGGCGGCCCCTCTCGCTGACCGACCTGCGCGGCAAGATCGCGATCCTCGACTTCTGGACCTACGGCTGAATCAACTGCATTCACGTACTCCCGCAGTTGCGGGAGCTCGAGGAGCGGTTTCGCGACGAGCTGGTCGTGATCGGGGTGCACAGCGGGAAGTTCATCACGGAGCGCGAGACGGATCGCATCGCCGCCGCCGCGGAACGGCTCGGCGTCGCGCATCCCGTGGTGAACGACCGCCAGTTCCGTGTCTGGCGATCATACGCGGTCCGGGCCTGGCCGAGCATCGTCGTGATCGACCCGCGAGGCTACGTGCTCGGCCAGCACGCCGGCGAGTTCACCGCCGCGATGGTCGCGCCGACGCTCGAGGAGATCATCGCCGCCGCCGGCGATGCCCTCGAGCGCGGGGAGCGCTTTCCGGCTTCCGATGCGCCGCCGGCCGGCCCGGGGACGCTGCGCTTCCCGGGCAAGGTCGCCGTCGAGGGCGCGCGGATCGCGATCGCGGACAGCGGCAACCACCGCGTCATCGTCGGCACGCTGACCAGCCGCGCTGCGGCGCGCGTCGACCGGACCTTCGGCTCGATGCGCGGGAACCGCGACGGAGCGGATCCACTCTTCGATAATCCGCAGGGGCTGCTCTTCGACGGCGACACGATCCTCGTCGCCGACGCGGGGAACCACACCGTGCGCGCGCTCGACCTCGCGACAGGTGCGACGCGAACGATCGCGGGCACGGGACGCCAGCTTCGCACACGCGCCGATCTCGCGGCGGGTGCGCTCTCGTCGCCGTGGGACCTCGCGTTCGCCGGCGACCGGATCGCGATCGCGATGGCGGGAAACCATCGCCTGTACATGCTCGACCGCGGCGGCACGGCGCGCCCCTTCGCGGGAAGCGGCGCGGAGGAGATCACCGACGGCCCCTTGCTCGAGGCCGCGCTCGCCCAGCCGATGGGAATCTGCGCTCATGGCGAGCACCTCTACTTCGCCGACTCGGAAACCAGCGCGATCCGCAGGGCGGACGTGCGCGAAGGGGGACGGGTCGAGACGCTCGTGGGAACTGGTCTCTTCGACTTCGGCGACGTGGACGGAGTGGGAACCGCGGTGCGCCTGCAGCATGCGCAGGCCGTCGCGCGCGCGGCGGACGGGCGGTTGCTCGTCGCGGACTCCTACAACGACGCGCTGAAATGGCTCGATCCGGCGACGCGCGAGGTGAAGACCTGGGTTCGCGGGCTGCACGAGCCCACGGGGCTCGCCTTCGGCGATGGCGTCGTCTACGTCGCCGACTCGGACGCGCACCGCGTCGCGGTGATCGACGAGGGAACACGACTGCTCACCCGTCTCGAGCTGGACTTCGACGGATTGTCGACCAATCGCTGATTGCCTGTCGGAAACGCTGAAGTGGTCAGCCCGCGGTCGCGGCGATGGCGATGTTCTCGCGGACGTGCGCGGCGCTGCGCATCCCGATGAGCGCGGTCGTGATCCCGGGCGCGCCACGCACGAAGGCGAGTGCGCGCTGCGCGTCGGTGTCGTAGCGCGGCAGTGCGTCGCGGACCGCGGTCGGGAGCGACCGCGCGAGCGACGCCTGCATCAGTGACGCGCTCGCGACGATGGTGACCCCGAGCTCGATCGCGGCTTCCACGAGGGTGAGCTGGCGAGTCCCGACGCGCTGGGTGGGAGCGCGCAGTGCCTCGCTCATCGCGAGATTCACCGGAAGCTGCACGACCTTGAAGTGATGCTCGTCTCCCGCGACCTCGCGGGCCGCCTCGACGAGCATCTCGAGCGAGAGGTGCTCGCGGGCATCCGGCGCGGTGCGGAGCCCGTTCCAGGTGGCGCAGCCGAAGACGCCGATCTCTCCCGCCTCGACACGCGCCTCGAGCGCTTCGAAGGCGCGCACCATGCGCCGGCGGAATGCGTCGCGCCCGACCGCCGGAAGCTGCTGCTCCGGGTTGTGGACGTAGTAGACGTCGATGGTCTCGACGCCGAGGTTCGCGCGACTGCGCGCGACCTGATCGACGAGGAACGAGGGTGCGAGACAGTGCCCGCCCCCGACGACGTCCTCGCCGCGCATCACGCCGCGGGCGAAGTACTCGCGCTCGAGGAGCGCGTTGTACTCCTCGCGTGACGCGGGGACGGAGCCATCGAGCGGGACATAGCCGCCCTTCGTGCAGATCACGAGCTCGTCGCGGCGCGCGCTGCCGCCGAGCGTCCGGAGCACACGGCCGACGACGCGTTCCGAGCGCTGGCAGCGATAGTTGATCGCGGTGTCGATGACGTTGATGCCGACGTCCACCGCGGCGCGCAGCGCCTGCTCGTAGCGCGCGTCCTCGGCGTCGTCGCTCTCGCCAAGGTAGGTGCCGATGCCGAGCGAAGAGGCGAGAACATCTCCCGCCGCGTGACGGTAGAAGTCGCCGACGCGCGTCGACGCGAAGCGCGCCGCGAGTCGCGCCGTGCCCTCGAGCGTCGCGCGCGTGGCACCGCCGCGATTCGCGACCTCGTGCGATGCGCCGGCGTCGCGCCGGCGATCGGCTCCGTTGGTCGCCGCTGTCCGTCCGGTATTCATCATGCGAGGGAGACGCTACGAGAGAAGGGCTGACGCGGCAAGGGTCGACAGCGACCCCTTCCATGGTCTGTGCCACCTCCGCAACGTTCCAGGACCCACCGGCGCCCGACCGCATCGCGCATCGCGACCGGCGTCGTCATCCAGATCCCCTCAGGTGTATTCCGTGAGACATGCATTCACCGCCGCGCTGCTCCTCGCAGCCGCGGCATGCGGCCGCCGCGCCCCGCAGGTCCTGACGCCGGCTCCCGCCGACACGTCGCGGGTGGTCGTCGAGCCGGCGCACGCGGCGCGCTCGTTCACGACCGCGTCCGACGATCCGTTCGCGCGGATCGACCGCATGGACTGGCCGGGTCCGAACCGGTTCCGCTCCGCCGACGGACGACCGGGACCCGATTACTGGCAGCAGCGTGCCGATTACACGATCGCCGCCTCGCTCGACACCGCGGCGCGATCGGTGAGTGGCAGCGTCACCATCCGCTACACGAACAACTCTCCCGACACGCTCCATTTCGTCTGGCTGCAGGTCGATCAGAATCTCTATCGGCCGGGGAGCAAGGGCTCGGTGATCAATCCGGCGGACAGCCGCTGGGGAGCGCGCAACTTCGAGGGCGGCTACGCGATCTCGCGACTCGTCGTGGACGGGAAGCCGCACGCGTCGAAGGTGAACGACACGATGATGCGCATCGATCTCGACCGCCCGATCGCGCCGAGCGGCGGCACCGCGACCATCGCGATGGATTTCTCCTTCCGCGTACCCGACCACGGCTCCGACCGGATGGGGCGTGACAGCACGCTCTACGAGATCGCGCAGTGGTATCCGCGCATGGCGGTGTACGACGATGTCCGCGGCTGGAACACCGATCCATACCTCGGCCAGGGCGAGTTCTATCTCGAGTACGGCGACTACGAGTACGCCGTGACCGTGCCCGCGGGCTACACCGTCGCGGGGAGCGGCCTGCTCCAGAACGCGAGCGAGGTGCTCACCGCCGCGCAGCGCCAGCGGCTCGCGCAGGCCGCGACGTCGACGAACGTCGTGCAGGTGATCACGGCCGAGGAGTCGCGACCGAAGACGGTCGCCGGGACAAAGACGTGGCGCTTCCGCGCCCAGAACGTTCACGATGTCGCGTGGGCCGCCGCGCCGGACATGCGCTGGGACGCGGTGAGCACCGGAGCGATCGCCGGAAACGAGAAGGGAGTGCTCTGCCAGGCGTACTACGTCTGGCCGCGCGCCGGACGTGGATGGGAAGACGCGGCCGAGAACACGCAGTGGACGATCCGCACCTACTCGTCGCTCTTCTATCCCTATCCGTATCCGCAGGCGACATCGGTCGCGGGACCGGTCGGCGGGATGGAATATCCGATGTTCGTCATGGTGCACACGGCCTCCGATGCGCAGGGCGCGTTCGGCACCATCGACCACGAGCATGGCCACGAGTGGTACCCGATGATCGTCGGCAGCAACGAGCGCCGCTACGCGTGGATGGACGAGGGATTCAACACGTACATCAACGCGTTCTCGAACGAGCTGCGCACCGCGAAGCCGGTCTGGCCGGTGTACCTCGGCAACTGGCGCCAGGCCCAGGGCCGCGGCATCTCGGCGCCCCTCATGACGCCGCCCGATCGCATCGACCGCAACGCGCTCGGTGCCATCGGCTATCGCAAACCGGGGGCGGTGCTGCTGACGCTGCGCGACCATGTGGTCGGGCGGGAGACCTTCGACCGCGCGTTCCGTGAGTACACGCGGCGCTGGGCGTTCAAGCATCCGACCCCGGCGGATTTCTTCCGCACGATCGAGAACGTGAGCGGCGAGGATCTCTCGTGGTACTGGCGCGCGTTCTGGTACGGCAACGACGTGCTCGATCTCGCCGTCGAAGGGGTGAGCAATCGCACCGAGGAAGGACAGATCACCGCGGCCATCGTCGTGCGGCGCAACAGCTCGATCCCCTTCCCGCTCGAGATGCGGCTGCGTCTCTCCGACGGCGGCACGCAGGACGTGCGCATCCCGGTCGAGATCTGGGGCACGAATGCGAGCGAGCGCGTCACCGCGGAAGTGCCGGTGCGCGCGAACGTGGTCGGCGTGCGCCTGTGGCCCGATGGAACGGTGCCCGACTGGAGCGAGGCGAACGACGCGTGGGGCAACGCGCCGGCTGCTGACGCGCTCGGGCTCGTGACGAGTGGCGGGCTCAACACGTCAACACCGAGAGTGCCGTCGAACAAGTAGCCCGCCCACGGGTAGGTGAAGATGCGCCGCTCGTGGACGATGCTGACGGCAGAGCCGTTGGCCCGCTCCGCGAGCGGCGCTACATTTCTTGCAGGCCGGTCCCTGCCGCAGTCGCGTCGGGGGCCGTGTTTTCTCCGTCGGGCTCGTCCCGGGCGGAGTCACCATCGTGTACGAGGAGTCGGACGGAATGCCGGATTTCGGGAGCTGGGCGTCGCACTGGTGGAAGCCGGTGCTGTTCGTGATCATCGCGGGACACATCACCAACGTGTGTGTCACGCTGTTCCTGCATCGCGCGCAGACGCATCGCGGGGTGAAGATTCACTACCTCGCCGCGCTCCCGATGCGCATCTGGCTCTGGCTCACGACGGCGATCGTCACCAAGGAGTGGGTCGCCTGCCATCGGAAGCATCATGCGTTCGCCGATCGCGACGGTGATCCGCACAGCCCGCTCATCGAAGGGCTCCGCAACATCGTCATCAAGGGCGCGTTCTACTACCGCAAGGCGGTCCGCCAGCCCGGGATGCTCGAGAAGTACGGCAAGGGGACTCCGGACGACCTGCTCGAGCGCAAGCTGTTCACGCCGCTCAACTGGGTCGGCATCCTCGTGATGCTGCTGATCGACATCTGGCTCTTCGGCTTCTTCGTCGGCCCGGTCGTGTGGGGCGTGCAGATGATCTGGATTCCGTTCTGGGCCGCCGGGATCGTCAACGGCGTCGGGCACGCGCTCGGCTATCGCAACTTCGAGGTGAAGGACGAGAGCCGGAACATCTCGCCGATCGCGATCTGGCTCGGCGGCGAGGAGCTGCACAACAACCACCACGCGGACCCGCGCTCGGCGAAGTTCAAGGCAAAGTGGTACGAGTTCGACATCGGCTGGCTGTACATCCGTTTGCTGTCGCTGTTCGGCCTCGCGAAGGTCGAGTACGCGAGGAACTGATGGCGGAAGTTCGCTGCAGCCGCTGCGGCCAGACGCGAGAGGGATTCGACCGGCCGCCGTTCCCCGGCGCGATCGGCGCGCGCATCCAGGCGGAGATCTGCCGCGAGTGCTGGGCGCAGTGGCTCAAGCAGCAGACGATGCTCATCAACCACTACGGCCTGAACGTGATGGATCCGCAGGCGCGGGCCTTTCTCACGAAGAACATGCAGGCGTTCCTCTTCAAGGCGGGGCAGGAGGAGGACGTCGACACGACGAAGAAAGGCACCATCGCCTGGTAGCACGCGCCACCAGGCTGCCAGCGTCGCACCAGCGATGATGCGCCGCAGGCGTTCGCGGACCACGGCGCATCGCCTGCGCGGGAAAGATTAAATCCGCGTCATCCACGCGCGCTCGTCCAGCCGCGCCTTGACATTAGTATCACCGTGATACTAATTCCCGGCATGCCGCGCCGTGCCGGGCTCCGCGCCACCATCAGGATCGACGTCGTCCTCCTCGCGCCGCAGCGCGGACGGTTGAGCGTGTTCACGCCGACCCTCGAGCCGCGCGGGCGCCGCGCGCTGCCGAGCGGTGCCCCACGCTCCGGCGAGAGCCTCGAGGCCGCGGCCGCCCGGATCGCGCGTGCCGCGCTCGGCACCAGCGTGGCGTGGCTCGAGCAGGTGACGACCCGCCTCGAGGGAGGCCAGGCGACGGTGATGTTCGCGGGGCTGGTCGCGAGGCCGGACACCGACGATCCCGCGTGGCTGCCGAGAGAGCGTGCCGCGTCGCTTGGCGCGGCGACCCGCCGGCTCGTGGAGGACGCGGTCACCGCGGCCGCGGGCTGGCTCGATCGCACGCCGGTCGCTTTCCGGCTGCTGCCCGGCGCGTTCACCCTCAGCGATCTGCAGGAGATCTACGAGGCGATCCTCGGGCGCGCGCTCCACAAGGCGAGCTTCCGGCGGGCGCTCCAGTCGGCGAGGCTCGTGGCCCCGACGAAGGAATGGCGGAGCGAAGGACGCGGCCGTCCGGCGCAGCTCTACCGCTTCGTGCCGCGCGCGCCGCGGGCGTCACGTCGCGGGGTGCGCTTCGACTGGCTCTCGAGCTGAGCGAGTGCAGGAGGCGGCGCGCGCGGCGCGCGCGGCTCCGCCGGCCAATCAGGTCTCTTCGCCCTCGCCGTGGTCCTTGCCCACGGCGTCGCTCCGCCCGCCGTCGCGACGGCGGGCCGCCTGCCAGCGCATGATCCCGCGCGCGATCGCGACGTTGTCCACGGCGATCCGGTAGAGCTCCTCGAAGATGGCGGTGCGTGACGGTCCCTCGAGCGTGGCGATCACCGGCGGGAGATGGCCGAGGCGTCGCCCCGGGTCGCTCCGCCGCTCGACCGAAACGCGCGCCCGATGGATCCCCTCCTCGGCCGGCAACGATTCGATGGCGACGAATCCTCCGCCAGGCAGATCACGCGTGAAGAGCACCGCAGCCTCCGACATCAGTCGAACGAGCCTCTCGTCGTCCACTCCTCACGGGTGGCCGGACCTGCGAACATGGTGCCAGTGTGCTCGACATCACAATACAATGACCCCGCCGGCATGTTCCCGCCCGGAGCGCCGGTGGCCGATCCCAAGGGTGAACGGCGCATCGAGCTAGTAGACCGTCGGCGCCAGCCGGAAGGTGCGCGGCGGCTCCATCGTGTCGTGGACCGCGGCGGGAGCGCTGGCCGTCACCGCCCCGGGGATGTAGAACGTCCCCTCCATCGGGAGGATTCGCCGCACGGCGATCAGCCGGTTGCGGAACCAGTTCTTCCGTCCCTTCTTCGCCTTGATCACGTCGAGCTTGACGCGTTTCCCCGTGCTCGACGCGTGGATGATCGTGTCGCCGCCGACGTAGATCGCGATGTGCTGCGCGCCCTGACCGCCGTAGAAGAACAGCAGATCGCCCGCGCGGAGGTCTCCCGGAAAGGGCGCGGTGCCAAGGGCGGCCTGCTCGTGCGCGGTGCGCGGCAGCTCGATTCCGTAGCGCGCGAACACCCAGCGCGTATATCCCGAGCAATCGAAGGCGCGCGGGGTAGTTCCACCCCACTTGTAGCGAACGCCGAGATACTCACGCGCCGCGCGTACGACATCGGCACCGGTGACGGTGCCGCGCACCGCGATGGTGCCGCGTCGCGCGCCGGTGCTCGCGACGCGCTGTGCGCCCGCCTCGCGCGCCGCGAACAGCACGACGAGCGAGAGCAGCGCGGCGCGGCCCATCGAAACGGGACGGAGCGAGCGATGAGTGATCATACACGAGGGAGACGAGCCGCCGCGGCGACCGGTCACCCTCGACAATCATCGCGAATGCTCGCCGCGCGCACGTGTGCCGAGCGTCACTGCGTGACGCGCGCGCGCGACTTCGTGCGGGCGAAATACAAAAGGGCCCCGCATTCGCGGAGCCCTCGGGGTCTGTTCGACGTCGAACGGAATCAGGCTGCTTTCGTCACGTCCGCGGCCTGTGGGCCCTTCTGGCCCTGGACGATCTCGAACTCGACACGGTCGCCTTCCTGGAGCGACTTGAATCCCCCGCCCTGGATCGCGCTGTAGTGGACGAAGACGTCCGGACCACCTTCGCGGGAGATGAAGCCGTACCCCTTCGCGTCGTTGAACCACTTCACGGTGCCGGTGATGCGTGCCATGTACGTACCCTTTGCTGAGTCGACCCCTGCCTGATCCCGCGAGCTAGGACGCGTCTCTTGCGGCGGCCTTCACCAACGTGATCGCCCACGACGAATGCGCGACCGTGCGCAGGACCGCGCGCGCGGTACGTGCATCACAGCGGAAGGCAAGATTTGTGCACGTCGCTCGGGACGGCAGAGGCAGCGAAGGCTGCCGGAGCGCAGCGGCGTGACCGGTTCACGCCGCTGGCGAGGTCGTCAGGCAGCGCCGGCGATGTATCGCGCGACGCGTCCGCATTTGTTGCAGCGCAGGGTGACCTGCGAGCGCGGGAGGGGTGGAACCTGATCGGGGGAGCGCTCGATGGGGCCGGAGCACGAAGGACAGCTCAGCGGGGATCCGCTGCGGTCACTGGCGATCAGATGGAGAGCTTGCGCCGGATTGTACGTCGCCGGACGGGGCTTTCTCATGGCAACTCCTGAACTGGCGTCCCGGGTACAGAGTGCAGAGGCAGCCTTGTGGGCGCCTCGGAAAAAAGATAACCAGTCGGTTGTATAACGCCAAGTAGGAAAAAGACTTGCGCCTCTTCAACTCGCCGCGCGGGATTTTCGTGCTGCTCGCGGGGCTCCCGCTCGCTGCGTGCGGCCCCCACGCGCACATCCCACCGCGCGGAGCCGAACCTGTTCCCGGCGCCGTCACCCCTGGGGACAGCGTCGACCGGCTCGCACGGACTCTGGCACCGACCTTATACCTGCAGGAAGACGAAACGTTCCCGCTCGCGCGCGTCGCCGCGGTCGTCCATCCCACCCGTCCGATCGTCGCCTACCATCTGCTCTGGCGCGACGACGTACACGGCGCATGGATCCCCTT
>DATAIN010000824.1:0-1874 GCA_036262635.1 Gemmatimonadaceae bacterium
AACATGAGAAACCGCGATGGGAGACGAGAGTGACTCCGATCTCTCGTCGAGAGACGAGAGGTGGATGAGAGAGGGGAGACGAGAGGAGGATGAGAGAGGAGAGACGAGAGGAGGACGAGAGAACAGAGAGGACGAGAGACGCCCTTCCGACCGGCTCTCATCTCTCACGAGTCCGACTCTGAACTCCCATCGCCGTCAGCTCGCTGTCTCTCCGGTCTCCCATCGCGGGTTCTCGAGTTCTCTCGTCTCTCCGACGAGAGACGGTGACGAGAGAGCCGTCGAAGCGTCGAACGAAAAGACGATGGGCGGCAGCGCAATCGCGCTGCCGCCCATCGTCACAGAACCGCGTGGCCCGTCAGGGCACCGAGACGGTCGCCAGGTTCGTTCCGTACTTCGCGTTGATCGTCGTGATCATGGCGTTCGCGAACGCGCGGTGCGCGAGCGTCGACGGGTGCACGCCGTCGAGCGAGATGTAGGCGCCGTAGGGCGCGGTCGCGCTGCCGAGGTTCGGCACCGACGGAATGTCGCCCGACGTCTTGAGCTGCGCGAGCAGGACGTTCGGATCGAGGTACGCGAAGCCGATGCTGTCCGCCTTCGCCTTGATGTAGTTGTTGTAGCCGGTGATGGTCGTGTTGAACGACGTCTGCTCCGTGGCGTCGAGCATGAAGAAGTCGCCGACCGGCTGGCCGGCGGTCTTCGTGCAGGTGACCGTGCGCGGGAGCGAGCCGGCGCGCATCGCCGAGACGATCGCGAAGGAGAGCAGCGTCGTCGCGTCGGTAGCGCAGGATGCGTCGACCGTGACCGTGCCGCCGGCATACTGATCGAACGCCGCCTTGAACTGCGCGTTGAACAGCGTCTGCGCCTTGAAGAGCAGCGGGATGGCCGTGACGTTGACCACGCCGATCAGCACGCCCTTCACGTTCGGGCGTGCCTTGACGAGCGTATTGATGCCCAGCGAGTAGTTGGCGATGAAGGTGTTCACCGGCGTCACGCCCGGGGTGGAGAGCGCCGTCTTCACCGCGATCTCCGGGGCCGAGGTGCCGGTGGAGGAGACGGTCACGCCCTTGGCCGCGGCGTCGAGCACGTCGTTGTTCCCCATCCACACCGTCGCGAAGGTCGGCTCCGCGTCCAGCGCCTTGATCACCTGCGGCTTCCCGCCGAGGAAGAGCGAGGTGAGGATGTTCGAGTACGGGCTCGACGTCGACATCAGGTCCACCGATGCGGCGCCGGGGACCGCGACGTTGTTCAGCACCGCGTTCGCCGACGCCGGATCGCGCAGCGAGCACGCCGAGCCGCTCGTGCCGCCGCCGACGCGGATCTGCGACTGGAAGTTGGCGATCGGCGGCGCGCAGCCGAAGCCGGCGAGGGCCGGGTAGTTGAACTGCGTCTTCATCTGCTGCGCGAGCAGGAAGGCGTAGCTCCGGCGCTGGGTCGAGTCGTTGATGCCGCTCGACTGGTAGCCGGCGGTGATGCTGTTGCCTAACGCGACGTAGCTGGCGAAGATCGGGTTCACCGGCGTCGTCTTCGGCGCGAGCACGTCGACGCTGTCGTCGGTGCAGGCGGCGAGCGCGAGAGCGAGGCCGGCGAGAGCGACAGTGCCGGCTCGGAGCTTGTGGGAAGTCATGCGAGTCTCCTGGGTCGGCGCCGGTTAGAAGTGCGCCTTGAGGCTGAGCGAGAGGATGTCCGCGCTCAGGCGATAGAATCCCGAGTTGAGATCGGCCGCGGTCTGACTGAACGACGTCCGCTCGGCGACGCGTCCGCGCCGGCCCTGCGTGTCGACGTGCAGGTAGCCGAGATCGACCGTGTAGCGCGGCCCGATCGGCAGGCCGACGCCGAGGCCGAAGTTGCGGCGATCCATGTCGGGAAGCAGCGGC
>DATAIN010000825.1:0-2254 GCA_036262635.1 Gemmatimonadaceae bacterium
GAAGTCGAAGCCGTAGCCCCGCGGATCGCCACATCGACCCAGCACGTCCGCTGCGACGTTGTACGGCGCCGCGCAACCCTCCCTCGACATCACGATCGTCGCGTGATCGAACGATCGCCCCCCGAGATATGTCGCACCCTCGACGTGCCGCTCGCTCGCGGTTGCGAGGTCGTGCTCGATCACGCCGTAGCGAACGACACCATCGGGCTGCCTTTCGGCCAGCACCATGTAGACCCTGTTGTTGCTCCCCACCACGATCTCCGCCGATCCCTGGCCGATGGTCGGGTCGGCGAGCGACACGGGAACGACCGTGAAGCGTGGCGTCGCTCCGGGACGCAAGTCGAAGATCGCCAGCGACCGGCCGTTGTGCGGCCCGATCACGAGCGAGTCGCCGCCGGGAGTGAAGTCGAAGGCGCCGCCGCTCGGGAGGGGCAGGTCGAGCGACTCGGTCACCTCGAGCGTAGTCGCCGACAGCACGAACAACTTCGAGAGCGTCAGGACATAGATAGCCGACCGTCGCTCGTCGACGAGCACGTCGCTCACCCTGCTATCGGGGAGGTAGGTGACCGCCGACGGACGCGACACACCGGGGTACACGGTAATCGCTCCAGGGGCGCTTGCGACTGCGGCGCTGGTGTTGCCCGACTCATCGCGTGCGAAGACCCGGAGGGTCACCGTGCCTGACTGCGCCCATTCGGAGCGCACCGGGATACTGAGGTAGTACAGCGCTTCGGGGCCGGAGACACGGACGGAATCAGCGGCGGTCCCCGGCTCGGCCTCCCAGACCAGCCACCGAAGACGATGGTTGTCACTCGCGGTCGTGAGGACGACGATCGTGTCACCGGTCAGGAATGCGCCGGAAAGCGTCGGTACCGACGTGTTCTCGTACTGCAGCATCGCCGTGACCTTCGGCACGCTCCGATCGGAGAGTACGACGTTGGTCGGCAGCGTCCGGACGCTCTGCTGGAGACCGACGTCGAGCACGATGACCGCGATGTGGAGCGGCACGTCGAGGGTGCACTCGCTCGGAACGGTGATTCCGAGCGTGCGGGAGACTTCGTGGGCGCCGAAGTCGTTCACATACCCGGAGAACTCGCATGGCCCGGAGACGAGCACCAGCGTACGCCAGATGCCGATGTCGCTCGCCGCCGAGTAGGTGACATGGAGAGCCCCTCCCGGCTCGAGCGCCCCTTCACGTACGGACACCGACGCAATCGAAGGGGGCGCGGCGTTCGCGGGGATGGCCGGGCCGCAGGTGTACGATGCCGACGCCGTCGTGGTGCGACGATCGGATCCGCGAACGGCGAAATCGAAGCGGACGCTGAAGGGGATTCCGGCCGAGAGCGTCCAGTCGCTGATGGCGGTCCCACCCGGGTCGAGCGACGCCGAACTCCACGCGGATGCCGCGCTGCTCGCATCGAGGTGGAAAGTGTCGACGGGCTCGCGGCGATCGACGCCGGCGTAGAAGTACACCGTCAGCTCGCCCAACTCGGCGCGAGTCGCGCCCGTGTTGCGCGCCTCGAGCCGAACCTCGCAGCGGACGAAGGGCGTGCCGTCCTGGTTTTCGTCCCATCGCGTCCAGCTCAACTCCGTCGCGGAGATCTCCACGCGCGTCGGACGCACCGGCTGGTTCGGGTCGTCCCCGCAGGACGTCACCGCGAGCACCAGAGCGATCGCTCCGAAGACCCGATGCCCCGAACGGACGACGCACCAGCTCATGGTTGGAATCACGCTGACCCGCAGGCGAAGGGCTCGCGAACTTGCCTTACGGTCGAAGCCGCGTCAAGCGTCGGAGCTCACTCCCCGAACCTCACGCGGCGCGTCTGCTCCTCCTGGCCGGTGGGGCGCGTCAGCGCACCGTAGAGCTCCGGGCGCCGCGCCCTCAGCCAGCGCCTGCCTGACGACGTCGGTAGCGGCGAGGCGTCGAGGTCGGCCACCACCGTGTCGTCGCCGAGGGCGCGCGATTCGGCGACGATCTCGCCGTAGGGCCCAAGAATCATCGCGTTCCCGGTGCGGATCTCGTCGTCGTCCGGACCGATGCCGTTGCTGAAGAGGAGGAACATGCCGTTGTCGTGCGCGCGGCTCGGCAGCCAGCGCATCAGCCAGGCGCGCCCCTTGGGGCCGCACAGCTCGGCCTCGCACGCGCCCGGATCCTTCTCGCGCGCATCCCAGATCGCGCGGTCAATGGGCTTCATCCCGCGCGGGCTCACCGAGTTGCAGCCTCCCGTCTGCGGCTTCGACGTCAGGCGCCTAA
>DATAIN010000826.1:0-3724 GCA_036262635.1 Gemmatimonadaceae bacterium
CGTGGAGGAACGCCGCGCCGAAGCCGGGACGGGTGCGGTGGATCGCGAGCTTGAGGATCTGGTCGAGCAGCGCACCACCCACCGCCGCCGCGGCCCAGACGATCGCGAGGAGCCGGCGGCGAAGGAGGAGCAGCGCGACGACGCCGACGACGGCGATCCCGGCCATCACGGGCGGCGAGCCGAGCTCGGTGACGATCCATGCGACGCGCACGCCGAAGGGCGTGACGGCGGCGTGAATCCACGTGGCTGCTCGCTCGTCCAGCCGGACCATCGTGGCGTTGTCGAGCACTTCCTCGAGGACGCCGCCGAACAGCCAGAGCGCCAGGGCGGTGACTCCCAGCCCCACCGTGAAGTGGAGTCCGAGGTAGGCCTTGGGGTCGAGCCGCGCCGCGAGAAAGCGCGGCCAGCGCCGGGGTGAGGCCGGGAGCTCGGTCGGCGTCGTCATCGCCTCAAGATCTCGCGGAAAGCTTGACCGCGGATGAAGCGCCCGGGCGCACCGGGCCGCTCCCCGCGCCGGAGCTCTCGACCGCGCGCTCGATTTCGGCGAGGTCGCTCGCGTCGAGCACGACCGAGGCCGCGTCGATCCAGCCGTCCACCTGCTCCGGAGCGCGCGCGCCGACGATCGACGCGGTCACGCCCGGCCAGTGCAGGGCCCACGCGATGGCGATCGATGCGACCGTTGTCCGATGCCGCGCCGCGACGGGGCGCAGCGCGTCGCGCAGCGCGAGATTGCGCTCGAGCTTCGGCGAGGTGAAGTCCGCGCTGCGCGATCGCCAGTCGTTGGCGGGGAGCGAGCGCACCCGCTCGCGCGAGAAGCGGTCGGTGAGCAGCCCCGCGTGCATCGGGCTGTAGCCGATCACGCCGGTGCCGTTGCGCTCGCACCAGGGGATCGCGGTGTCCGCCCATTCGCGGCGGATCAGTGAAAGCGGAGGCTGGAAGGAGTCCACGTGCCGGATTCGCTCGCAGCGCTCGAGGAGCGCGACGTCGAAGTTCGAGACGCCGCCCCAGCGCACCTTTCCCTCGTCGATCAGACGCCCCATCTCGTCCCACGATTCCTCCACCGGCGTCCCGGTGTCGGAGTCGGGACGATGGAACTGGTAGACATCGATCGTCTCGACCCCGAGCCGGCGCAGCGACGCCTCGCACTCCTCGCGGATCGAGCGGCGGGTGAGATCGCGCCACGCGGGCTTCAACGGATTCGCCGGATCCCAGCGCAGTCCGCACTTGGTGAAGACGAGCGGACGCCGCTCCGCGGGGAGCGCGCGGAGCAGCCGCCCCACCAGCTCCTCCGAGTGTCCCGCCCCGTAGATCGCGGCGGTGTCGATCCAGTTGATCCCGCGCTCGACGCCGTGGCGCAGCGCGGCGATCGCCGCGTCGTCGTCCTGCGGCCCCCAGGCGTTCGCCCATCCCTCGCCGCCGATCGCGTACGATCCGAGCCCGAGGCGCGTGATCTCCGGCCCGGAGCGGCCGAGCCGGCGCATGGGGAGCGGCATGCCTAACGTGTGGGAGTCGCGCCGGCGGCCGCCATCGAGCCGCTCCCCTTCACCCAGCGGTCGTACCAGGCGAGATAGCGGTTCAATCGGTCGATCTTGTAGCTCGGCACGGTGATGCCGTGATGCTGGCCGGGATAGATCACGAGCTGCGTCGGCACGCCGAGGCTGCGCAGCGCCTGGTACATCTGTTCGCTCCCGACCGAGGGGACGTTGAAGTCCTTCTCTCCCACGAGGAACAGAGTCGGCGTCCTGATCCGGTCGGCGTGCAGGAAGGGATACGACACCTTGAGCCAGGGCTGGATGTTCTTCCACGGCGCCCCGAGCTCGGTCTCGTATTGCACCGTGTACTGGTCCACGCCGTACATCGCGATCTGCATCGCGCTCCCCGCGCCGGAGATCGCACCCTTGAAGCGCGTGTCCGTGGCGATGGTGTAGTCGGTGAGGATGCCGCCGTAGCTCCAGCCGCCGATGCCGAGCCGGTTCGGGTCGGCGACGCCGCGGGCCACCGCGGCCTCGACAGCGCCCAGGAGGTCGACGACCTCCTTGTTTCCCCAGTCGCCGTAGATCGCGGTCTGGTAGGCCTCACCCCGACCCGCGCTGCCGCGGTAGTTCACGGCCAGCACCGCGTAGCCGCTGGCGGCGAAGAGCTGCCGCTCGAAGAAGAAGGCGTGGTCGTCCTGACCGTTAGGCCCGCCGTGGATGCGCAGGAGCAGCGGGACCCGCCCGCCCTTGTAGCCGATGGGCTTCGCGAGCAGCCCGTGCACGAGGGTGCCGTCCCTGCTCCGGCTCTCGAAGTCCTCGACCGTCGCGAGCTGCAGCTCGGCGAGCCACGGGTCGTTCTGATGGGTGATCCGGCGGAGCGTTCCCTGCTCCACCGCGTACACCTCGGCGGGCGTCGTGTCCGTCGAGACGAGCGCGCTCAGCGCGCCGTCGTCGCCGGGCTGGCCCAGCGCGTAAACGACGCGCGGCCCCGCGCTCACCTTCTCGACGCTGCCGCCGTCAGGCCTGACGCGTCCCACCCACTGCGTGCGGTCGTCGACGACGGAGAAGTAGATGTAGCCGTCCTTCCCCCAGCGCGGGTTGTCGACGGCGCGATCGAGCCGCGGCGTGACGACAGTGGCGACGCATCCGCTCGCCGGACAGCCGTCGACCTTCACGACCGCGAGGCGGTCCATGCTGTACGCGTAGTACTTCGCTTCCCCGCCCTGGAGATAGGCGATCGACTTCGAGTCCGGGCTCCAGACGGGCGAGCCGTCCTCACCGGGCCACGTCGTCACTTTCCGCGGCGCGCTGCCCCCCTTCGCGTCGGCGATCCAGATGTCCGTGTTGTGGTCGCGATCCGGGTCGGTGTCGCCACGCTTGCTGACGAAGGCAACGCGCCTTCCGTCAGGGGACCAGACGACGTCCGACTCGTCGAACGCCGGTCCCGAGGAGAGGAGCTCGGTCTTCTTCGTCGCGACGTCGAAGAGGTAGATCCGCTCGCGCTTTCCGCCGAGGTAGCCGACGATGTCGCGCTTGAACGAATAGCGGTCGATGACGATCGGCTTCGCGGTCTTCGCCTTCGTGCTGTCGGTCTTCGCGGTCGCGGTGTCGGGGTCGTCCTCGACGATCACCGCGATACGTTTTCCGTCCGGCGACCACGCGTACTCGTCGACGCCGCCCTTGAAGTCGGTGAGCTTCTGCGCCTCACCCCCCATCCGGTCGAGGAGCCAGATCTGTCCGCCCTCCGCGCCCTGCCGCCCCGAGACGAAGGAGATGTACCTGCCATCGGGACTCCAGCGCGCGCCACTCTCGCTCTCGTTCGTCGAGGTGAGGCGGATGTGCTGCGTCCCGTCCCAGCTCGACATCCAGACGTCGCTGTCGTTCCTGTCGCGACCGGAGTCGGCGACGGAGACGGTGTACGATACCCATTTGCCATCGGGTGAGCGCTGCGGATCGCGCACGTCGCGGATGCGGTAGACGTCGTTCGGTCTGAGAGGACGGCGCGTCTGGGCCTGGGAGGCGAGGGGGACGCCGGCGAGAAAGGCGAGAAGCAGCGTGGTGCGACGCGGCATGAATGGCGAGGGTTGGAGTTCGCTCCGATACTACCGAGGGCGATGGCGGCTGTCCACGAATGGCGCGGCGCAGCTACGCACGCGGATTCGAGCTCGGTGCGCGCCGGTCGGGACCGCGACGGTGCTCGGATCTCGAGGTGTGGGGCTTTGATAGGGTAACTGCAACCACATTCGAGG
>DATAIN010000827.1:0-6299 GCA_036262635.1 Gemmatimonadaceae bacterium
GCCGAGCCCGAAGCTCGCCTCCACGCACGCGATCCTCCGATTGCCCGTGATGGGGTCGGCGGTGAAGAGGATGCCGGCGGCGCGCGAGAACACCATCCGCTGAACCACCACGGCCATGTGCACCTTCCGGTGGTCGATGCCGTTCCGCAGGCGGTACGTCACCGCGCGCTCGGTGAAGAGCGAGGCCCAGCACCGGCTCACATGCTCGAGGATCGCATCCGCGCCGACGACGTTCAGGTAGCTGTCCTGCTGGCCGGCGAAGGAAGCGGTCGGCAGATCCTCCGCCGTCGCGCTCGATCGCACCGCGTACGCCTTGTCCGCTCCGATGCGCGTGAGCGCAGCGATGATCGCCGTGCTGATCTCGTCGGGGATGGCGATCGCTTCGACCGTCCGCCGCACGTCGGCGCTCAGCGTGGCGATCGCTTCGCGATCGTCGGGCTCGAACGTCGAGAGCCGGTCGAGCGACTCCTCGAGCGAAGGCGCCCGCGCCACGATTCGCTGGAATGCGTCCGTCGTCACGCAGAAGCCTGGCGGGACACGAATGCCTTCGATCCGCGAGAGCTCCCCGAGCTGCGCGCCCTTGCCGCCGACGGCCGCGACCTGCGTGCGATCCATCTGCTCGAGGTCCAGTACGCAGGAGCCCATCGCTTCCCTCCCGCCTGGGTCGTTTCGCGCCGGTCGCATCGTATCGCCAGGCCTCCCCACGTCAGCCATCGCAACCACCGGTTCAGGATGAGCGCGAAGTTTTCGCTCGTGCCGAGGGCTTGCCGCAAGCCCGGGGGTGCGTGATAATGTCAACCAGAGCACAACGACAGGCGGGCTATCGTGCGAGTGACTATCCGCCGCTGCTGGTACTGAGTGACCGGCATTCAGGCCGCCCGGGTGGCGGCCGAGCTCCGGCGCCGGCTGGGCCCTGATGTAGAGGTCGAGACCGAGGACGGCCACTACGGCGAGTTCAGGGTCCGTGTCGACGGGCAGGAGGTGCTGAACGCCGGTCCCCTCGCCTTCCTGGGCGTGCTGCCGACGGTGCGCACGGTGCGCGAGCTCGTGGAGGCACATCAGGCGCGCCTCGGGAGCGGGACCGCGGTGGGCGAGCATGCCTCACCCGCGGCGCAACGTTAGACAGCTCGTCGCCTTCCTCCGGGGGGCCAACGTCGGCGGACACCGGACCTTCCGTCCGAGCGTCCTCGCGCGGGAGCTGCGCGACTACGACGTGGTGAACGTCGGCGCGGCGGGGACCTTCGTCGTGCGTGCGCCGGGATCGCGCGCCGGCTTCCGCGACGCACTCCTCCGGAAGCTGCCGTTCCAGGCCGAAGTCCTGCTCTGCGACGCGCGCGACGTGCTGCGCCTCGAGGAGAAGCCGCCGTTCGGCGACGCGTCCGCCGACGCCGCCGTCGTCCGCTTCGTCACGGTGCTGCCGACGACTGCGCGGACCCGTCCGGCGCTGCCGCTCGCGCTTCCGTCCGAGGACGAATGGCTGGTGCGCGTCGTCGGTTCGCGCGGCCGCTTCGTCTTCGGTGAGTACCGCCGTCACATGAAGACCATCGGCTACCTCGGCAAGCTCGACGCGCTGTTCGGCGGGCGCGCGACGACGCGCAACTGGAACACCATCGTCGCGATCTGCCGGGCGCTCCGGAGCGACGCGTAGTCGAGTCGGTCGCGGGCCTGAACCACGGGCCGCCGTTAGGGGTTCCTTGCGATGAAGCCCGGGAACGCGCATGATGTGAGCCCCTCATCGGAGGTCGTCATGCGCATCCTTCGACTCGCTGTTCCTGGAATCGCGGTGCTCCTCGCCGCCGGCTGTGATGGACGCGAGGCGGTCGGTCCGACTGCCCCCGCGCTACGGGCGATCGGCGCGGGGCAGGTCGAGACGTCCGGGCACTTCGACGCGAACGTCGACTTCACCACCCTCTCGCTCACCCCGCGGGGAAGCAACTGCCTGCTCGTCGTGAAGGGACAGCTCGTCTTCCACGGTACCATCGAGGGTGTCGCGAACGGCCAGACGACTGCGCTCGTCTTTGCCACCTGCGAGGAGGTGGCGAGCCTTCCACCGGGAACCGATCCCGACGTGTTCAAATCGGAGGCGGAGTTCCGGGGAACGGTGGCCGGCGAGCCGGCGACGGCGCATCTTCTCTACCAGGGCCGGGTTCAGCCGGGCGGTCACATCGACGGACACCTGATCTTCTCGAACGGTGTCGCGGGAACGCTGGACGCCCAGGCGCAGGTCGCGGTCGGCGGAGAGTATCACGGGTCCCTCGTCGTCCACTGATGCACCTCGCGGTCTGCACGTCTTCCTGCTGCTCGTCGGCGGCTACTTCGTGTGGCGCCTGCTTCCGACGCGCAGCGAGACCGTCCGATCCGATGACCCGACATCGCGGCGGCGCGCTGCTCGCCCTGCTCTGCGCCGCCGCCCTCGCCTGCTCCACCTCGCGCGGCGCGTCGACCATCGACGCGAACGCGGGGATCGACTCGCTGAACGCGCGCGTCGTCGACGCATACCGGCGCCACGATCCGCAGGCGTACGGCACGCTCTACACCGACAGCGCGGTGTTCGAGTGGCCGGCGTTCAACACCGTACGTGGACGCGCGGGGATGTCCGGGATGGCGCGGAGCAACTGGACCGGGCTCGCCGACATGGATCTTCGCCTCGACGTCACGGCGCGACGCGGCGCCGCGGATCACGCGACGGAGTTCGGCGCCTTCCAGCAGTCGTGGCGCGATTCCACCGGCGCGCGGACGACGGAGTATGGCCGCTACGTCACGTATCTCGTCCGCGATCGCGACGGCCGGTGGCTGATCGACCACTTCTTCGGCTTCGAGGACTCGACCCGCGCGGCCGCGCGACGCTGAGCCGATGGGAGTGCCGGGTCTCGAATCGGGACACATCGCGGCGAGCAGGGGATCCCGGGCCGCGACTTCTTCCGGCGGGGCGATCCTCGAGCCTACCACGTGCATCTGACGCTGGTGGGCAGCGCGTTCTGGACCGATCATCGCGCATTTCGCGACTGGATGCGCACGCATCCCGCGGCGATGGCCGAGTACGCGGCACTGAAGCGGTCGCTCGCCGAGCAGTACCCCGACGATCGCGAAGCATACACCGACGGGAAGACCGGCTTCGTCGAGAGGATCCTGCGCATGGCGCGCGGTGAACCGTGACGACGCCGGCAGCAAGCGGCGACTTCGCGTTCACGCCACTGCGCGAGACGGATCTGCCGATGCTGATGGAGTGGCATGCGCGCGCGCATGTCGCGCGCTGGTGGGATCCGGCCCCCGGATCACTGGACGAGCTGCGCGCGGATTTCCTCTCGGGCGCGACGGGCATCGAGGCCTTCATCGTGTGGCTGAAGGGCCGTCCCATCGGCTTCGTCCAGGTCTACGTCGTGCGCGACGCCGGCGGCGGCTGGTGGCCCGACGAAACCGACCCCGGGGCGCGCGGCATCGACCAGTTCCTCGCGAACGAGGAGGATCTCGGTCGCGGAATGGGAGGCGCGATGGTCCGCTCGCTGCTCGCGCGGCTCTTTGCGGATCCCGCCGTCACGAAGGTCCAGACCGACCCCGCGCCCGACAATGCGCGCGCTATCCGCGCCTGCGAGAAGGCCGGCTTCACCCGCGTCGGTGTCGTCGACACCCCCGACGGCACCGCGATGTTGATGGTCTGCGCTCGCGGGGAGTTCGAAGGGGAGGGACGGGTGCCCCGGAGCTAGCCGGGCGCGGCGGACTCGCGCATACTGATAGACGCATCCTCAACCAGCGCGAAGGAGGGCACATGCGACGGAAAGGTGAGCGCGAGATCCCCGACTTCTCCCCGAAGCACAAGACGCCCCATGGCGTCGAGCCCGATCGGAAGCTGTCCAAGGCGCAGCACCCGACGCGGACCGCGACGACGAAGCCGCAGGCGACGACGGTGAAGTTCGGGCGCCGGGGACAGTGAGCGTGCGCGAGGGGCCGCCTAACGGCGCGTCGTGAGCGCTCCCTGCCCCGAGTTCGGCTTCGCCGTCACGATCGAGCCCCCGGGCGGGCCGGGGCCGCGAGAGCGCCCGACCTTCGACGAGGCGCTGGCCGCCCTGCTCGCGAGTCGCGGGTTGTCCGTCGAGGCGGGCCGAGCCGGCATGCGGCGCTTCATCGTGCGGAGCGAGGCGTCGCAGGCCACCGATGCCGATCGTGAGGCGGTGCGTGCATGGCTGGCCGCGCGCCCCGATGTCCGCGACGCCCGGGTGAGCGACCTGATCGACCTTCGCGAGGCGGCCGGTTGACGCGCGTCGCGGCGCTCTACGACATCCACGGCAATCTCCCCGCGCTCGAGTCCGTGCTGCGCGACGTGCGCGCAGCGGACGTCGACCTCGTCTTGATCGGCGGCGACGTCGTTCCGGGTCCGATGCCGCTCGAGACGCTCGACACCCTGCACGCACTCGAGATCCCCACTCGATTCATCCAGGGAAATGGCGACCGTGAGGTCCTGGCGTGCTACGAGGGACGCGAGGGAAGCTCGCTTCCCGAGGCGGCGCGTGAGGCGGTTCGCTGGAACGCCCGACGGCTTCGCCCCGAGGATGCCAGAACGCTCGGCAGCTGGCCGAAGACCATCCGGATCGAGGTCGAGGGAGTTGGCGAGGTGCTCTTCTGCCATGCGACCCCGCGCAGCGACACGGAGATCTTCACCCGCCGCACGTCGGAGCAGGCGCTGCTTCCGGTGTTCTCCGGCCTCGACGTGCCGCTGATCGTCTGCGGCCACACTCACATGCAGTTCGACCGCCGCGTCGGCGACGTGCGCGTCGTGAACGCGGGGAGCGTCGGCATGCCTTTCGGCGCCCCGCGAGCCGACTGGCTCCTGCTCGACGGCGGAGTGGAGCTGCGGCACACGAGCTACGATCTCGAGGCCGCGGCGGCGCGAGTACGCGACACCGATTACCCGCAGGCCGACGCGTTCGCGACGCGCAACATCCTCCATCCGCCTGCGGAAACGGAGATGGTCGATAGATTCTCCGGGGTCGAGCTGCGATAGCGCGGGCGAGTCCCGCACGAACCACCCCCTCAGGAGAACGTCGATCGATGGCACGCGAGGCACTGGAGAGACTGCGCGAAGGAAATCAGCGGTTCGTCGCGAACGTGCGCGGCGTCGACGCGTTCGTCAGCCACACGAAGCGCGCCGAGCTCGCGATGGGACAGCAGCCCTTCGCGATCATCCTCGGCTGCTCCGACTCGCGCGTGCCCGCGGAGATCGTCTTCGATCAGGGGCTCGGCGACCTCTTCGTGATTCGCGTCGCGGGCAACATCGTCGCGCCCTCGCAGGTGGGGAGCGTCGAGTTCGCGGCGGCGGCGTACGGGACGAAGCTCGTCGTCGTGATGGGACACACGCAGTGCGGCGCAATCCTCGCCACCATCGAGGAGCTCGAGCGAACAGGCGCCTCACCCTCCCGCAACCTGCGCTCGATCGTCGACCGCATCCGGCCCTCGGTCGAGCCGCTGTTCGCGACGGAGCTGCGAAAGGATCGCAAGGCGCTCGTCCAGCACGCCGTGCGCGCGAACATCCGCGCCTCGGTGAACCACTTGCGCCACGGTTCGGAGCTCCTCGAGCAGCTGATCCAGAAGAACGGCCTGCGCGTCGTCGGGGCGGAGTACTCGCTGGAGACGGGAGTGGTGGACTTCTTCGACGAAGGAACCGAGTGAGGACCACGGCCTGCGTTGGTGAACCGGCAACGCGCGTCGAGGGGTGACACCATCGGCGGCCGCGCGCCGTACGGCGGGCAACGAGCGGTAGCGATCGTCCACGTCTTCATGTGAGAGCGCCATGTCCCCACTCGACTTCCTCGCCTTGCTCGGAATGGTCTCGACTCCCCTGGCGCTCGGCTTCGGCATTGCGTGGTGGACCGCGCGCCGCGAGCTGGAGCTCCGCCAGCAGCTCATGCGGCCGATGGTGGAGCGTCCCCTCGATCGTGGGGGCGCGGGCGACGCGGGCCGCCTCGAGAACGCGGTGGACGCCATCGCGCTCGAGGTGGAGCGGATCGCCGAGGGGCAGCGGTTCGTCACAAAGCTGCTCGCCGAGCGGACCGCGAACGAGCGGCCGGCCCTCCCTTCGCCGGAGCGGGTGATCACTCCTCACTGAAGCCTTACATGTCGGGCGAAACCCGTAGGGAGGGCCCCCCGTACATGCGGGGATGGACGGCAGATCCCGTCCGCGCACCGCCCCCCTTCGCGGAGTGTTCCATGAGGCTCACCCTTCTCGCCGCGCTCGGCGCCTTCGTCGCCGGCGCAGCAACGCTCGACGCTCAGGCGACTCCCCCCCGACCCGCCGGTCCCCCGCC
>DATAIN010000828.1:0-1763 GCA_036262635.1 Gemmatimonadaceae bacterium
CGATCCGGTGGAGCCGGGGATCCCGTTCGCGAAGCTCTGGCGCTCGACGGCGATCGGGATGATGATCGGCAACGTCGTGCCGGCCCGCGCCGGCGAGCTCGCGCGGGCCTACGCGCTCAGTCGCGAGCATCCGCGCGTGAGCTTCGCGGCGGCCTTCGCGTCGATCGCGGTGGACCGCGTCTTCGACGCGGTCGTGCTGCTCCTCCTGCTCTTCGCCGCAATGCTCGACCCGGCGTTCCCCCCCGGCACGCGCGTCGCGAACCAGCCGATCGCCAACTGGGCGGGCACCGGGATGATCGCGCTCGCCGCGGTGCTCCTCGTGCTGTACGCGGTGGTGCTCTTCCCGCAGCGCGTGCTCACGTTGTTCGAGGTCGTCGTGCGCCGGCTCGCGCCGAAGCTCGAGGCCAGCGGCCGGGACGCGCTCGTCGCCTTCGCGAGCGGATTGAGCGTCCTCCGCTCGCCGACGCGGTTCGCGGCGGTGCTCTTCTGGACGATCGCGCACTGGGCGCTCAACGCGCTCGCCTTCTGGCTGGGCTTCCGCGCCGTCGGCATCGTCGTCCCCTTCTCCGCCTCGCTGTTCGTCCAGGGAATCGTCGCGATCGGCGTCGCGATTCCGTCGGCGCCCGGCTTCTTCGGCGTCTTCGAGGCGGTCGCGAAGGAGAGCCTCGCGGTCTACGGCATCGGACCGGACCTCGCCGTCGCCTGGGCGATCGGCTACCACATCCTGAGCTTCATCCCGATCACCGTGATCGGGGCGGTGTACTTCGCGCGGCTCGGGATGCATCTCGGCGATCTCGGCGCCGTCGCCGAGGAGCGTTAGGCAGGCATGCCCTCGGCGCGGGTCGCCGCGTTCGCGAAGGTCAACCTCACGCTGCGCGTGCTCGCCCGCGAGGCCGGCGGATACCACCAGCTCGAGACGCTCTTCTGCCGGATCGACCTCGCCGACGACGTCATCGTCCACGTCCGGGACGACGACACGCGCTCGATCGAGTGCGCGGGCGCCGACGTCGGACCGCCGGAGCGCAACCTCGCGCTGCGCGCGGCGGTCGCATACGCGGAGCGGGACGGCTGGCCGCGCGGCTTCGCGATCGAGATCGAGAAGCGGATCCCCGTGGGCGGAGGGCTCGGCGGCGGCAGCGCCGATGCGGGGGCGGTGCTGCGCGCGCTGAACTCGCTCAACCCGCGTCCCCTCCCGGTGCACGAGCTGCTCGCCATCGCGGGGCCGCTCGGCGCCGACGTCCCCTTCCTCACCGGCGTCGCGCCCCTCGCTCTCGCCTGGGGACGCGGCGAGCGAATGCTCGCCTTGCCCGCGCTCCCGCAACGCGAGCTGGCGCTCGTGCTGCCCCCGCTCTCGGTGAACACCGCGGAAGCCTACGACTGGCTCGCCGCGGCGCGCGGGACGGGCGAGGCATCGCCGCGTCCAGCCCTGCATCCGCTCGCCGCCGTCACCACCTGGGACGGCGTCGTGCGCTTCTCCGAGAACGACTTCGAGCCGCCGGTGTTCGCGCAGCGTCCGGAGCTCGGCGAGATCTACGCGCGTCTCGCCGCGGTGCCCGGCGTCGAGCTCGCGCGCATGAGCGGCTCCGGCTCGACGCTGTTCGCGCTGCTGGCGAAGGACGTCGAGCTTCGCTCGGTCGCGCAGGCGGCGGCGTCTCGCGTGCTCGCCGCGCGGACGCTCGACGAGGTTCCACTCGTCGGCGTGGCGGCGGACTAGGGGACGGAGTGGGGACGGAGTCGACTCCGTCCCCACTCCGTCCCCACTC
>DATAIN010000829.1:0-9694 GCA_036262635.1 Gemmatimonadaceae bacterium
CCGCAACCGCGGCTCGTCGTCGACGACGAGACAGCGCGGTGCCTCCGCTGCGATCGACGCGGTGCTCAGCGGCATGTGCGTTCCCCTGCTTCGACAACCATCAGCTTTGCATCCACTTCAGCTTCCTCGAATTCTCTCCCCACGGCCCGGCGGCGACATTAGCTTTCCGTCCAACCCTTCACAGAGCATCGGAATGACCCGCGTCTTCGAAGACGATCTCGCCTCCGGTTTCGGCACCCGCGCCATTCATGCTGGTCAGCGCCCGGAGCCGCTCGCCGGCGCGATCATGACGCCGGTCTATCTCACCTCGACTTATGTCCAGGAGGGATTGGGCGAGAACAAGGGCTACGAATACGCGCGCGGCAAGAACCCGACGCGCGAAGCGCTCGAGCGAAATGTCGCCGCTCTCGAGGGCGGACGCCATGGCTTCGCCTTCGCCAGCGGCGTCGCCTGCGTCGACTCGATCATGAAGCTTTTCAAATCTGGCGACCATGTGGTCTGCGGCGAAAACGTCTACGGCGGCACCTTCCGCCTGTTCGACCGCCTGCTCCAGAACCTCGGGCTCTGCTTCACCTACGTCGACACACGGGACTCGCAGCGCGTCGCGGACGCCGTCACCGCGCGAACGGTCGCGGTCCTCGTCGAGACGCCGACCAATCCGCTCATGCGGATCGCCGACCTCGCGGCCGCGGCTGACATCGCGCACCGGGCCGGCGCCCTCCTCATCGTCGACAACACCTTCGCGTCGCCCTTCTTCCAGCGCCCACTCGAGTTCGGTGCGGACATCGTGTTCCACTCCACGACCAAGTACCTGAACGGTCATAGCGACATGATCGGTGGGATCGCCGTGGTGAAAGACGATGACCTGGCGACGAAGCTCCAGTTCATTCACAACGCCGCCGGCGCCGTCCAGGGTCCCTTCGACTCCTGGCTTGCGCTCCGCGGAACCAAGACGCTGCACCTTCGCATGCCGCGTCACGACGAGAATGGGCGCCGGATCGCCGCCTGGCTCGCCGAACGGCTTGGCGCGGAGCGGGTCATCTACCCCGGTCTCCCCTCGCACCCGCAGCACGCGCTCGCGAAGAAGCAGATGTCGGGCTTCGGCGGGATGATCTCGATCGAGCTCGGGACGAAGGATCGCGCCGCCACGTTGCTGTCGCGCGTTAGGCTCTTCTCCCTCGCCGAGTCGCTCGGCGGAGTCGAGTCGCTCATCTCGCACCCCGCGATGATGACCCACGCCTCGGTGCCAGTCGCGCGGCGGGACGAGCTGGGGATCAGCGAGGGGCTCGTCCGGCTCTCCTGCGGCGTCGAAGACGTGAACGACCTGCTCGCCGATCTCGAGCAGGCACTGAAGGGGATGTAGGAAGGGCCGATTCCGACACTTCGCGCACGCTTTGCCCGTAGGGCAGGAATCCTTTACCGGAGCTCGCCGTGCCAGATCGTCAGATTCTCACGCAGATTTCCCCCCGCGCCTGGGAGCACCCCGCCGACCGGGCCGCGCTGAACACCCTTCGCTCGCTTCCCGGCTTCGACGAGGTCCTGCGGAAGGCCCTCTCCGTGCTCGGCGAGAAGGGCATTCGACAGATCTTCCTCGCCAACGCGGTCAAGGTCGGACCGACCCAGCGCCCCGCCCTCGACGCGATGTATGCCGAGGTGCTGGCGACCCTCGATGCGCCGATGCGCTACGAGCTGTACGTGGCGCAGCATTACGAGGCGAACGCCTTCTGCATCGGGTTCGACAAGCCGTTCATCGTCGTGAACTCGCAGATGATCGAGCTCCTCGAGCCCGAGGAGCGGCGGGCGGTGCTCGCCCACGAGGTGGGCCATGCGATGAGCGGCCATGCGGTCTACACGACGCTCGCACTGCTCTTCCTCCTCGTGGGGACGCGTTTCCTCCCCTGGTTGGCGGGAATCGCGATCCTTCCCATCGAGCTCGCGCTGTTCGAGTGGTACCGCAAGGCGGAGTTCTCCGCGGACCGTGCCGCGCTGCTCGGCTCTCAGGATCCGCAGGCGGCGATGAGCCTCTTCCTCAAGCTCGCCGGCGGGCTCCGGTACGATGACACGATCGACCTCGACGCGTTCCTGGTGCAGGCGGCGGAGTACGAGGAGCAGGGCGACATCGCGGACCACGTCTGGAAGATTCTGAACACGGCGTTCCGCACGCATCCCTTCGCGACGGTGCGCGCCGCGGAGGTGCAGCGGTGGATTCGCTCCGGCGAGTACGATCGGATCCTCCGCGGCGAGTACGCCCGCCGCGGCGAGGAGCCGCGCCCGCTCGGTGACGACTTCGCGGAAGCGGGCGACTACTACCGCCGCCAGGCCAAGAGCGCGATGGACACGATGAACGACGTCCTCGCCCGGGCGCGGGACGCCTTCAACGAGCGCCGGACCCGACGCGAGTGAGGGTTCTGATCGTCGGCGGGGGCGGGCGGGAGCACGCCCTCGCCTGGAAGCTGAAGCAGGACGACCCGGCGCTGGAGCTGGTCGCGGCGCCGGGCAATCCGGGGATCGCGGAGCTCGCGACCTGTGTCCCCGTGGCCGCAACCGACATCCGGGCGCTTCTGGAGCTGGCTCGCGACCGCGAGGTCGGCTTGGCGGTAGTCGGGCCCGAGGCGCCGCTGGCCGCCGGGATCGTGGATGCCTTCCGGGCCGCGGGGATCCCAATTTTCGGCCCGACCCGCGCCGCCGCCGAGATCGAGACCTCGAAGAGCTTCGCGAAGGATCTGATGCTCCGCGCGGGGATCCCGACCGCGCGCGCCGAGCGGCACACCGACGTGGATGATGCCAAGGCGGCAATTCGCCGCTTCGGTGCTCCCGTCGTCATCAAGGCCAGCGGGCTCGCGGCCGGGAAGGGCGTCGTCGTCGCCGGTAGCATCGCCGAAGCGGATTCTGCAGTCGAGATGATGCTCCTCGACGGGGCGTTCGGCGACGCCGGCGCCGAGCTCCTGGTCGAGGAGTTCATGGAAGGCGAGGAGCTGTCGCTGTTTGCATTGACGGACGGCGAGTCCTTCGTCCCCATGCTCCCGGCGCAGGACCACAAGCGTCTGCTGGATGGCGACCGCGGGCCGAACACCGGCGGGATGGGGGCATATGCTCCCGTATCCATCGGAACTCGCGGGATCATAGAGCAGGCATGCTCCCGGATCATCTCCCCCACGCTTGCGGCGATGCGGGAGCACGGACGCCCATTTTCCGGCTTGCTGTATGCCGGACTCATGCTCACAGGCGATGGGCCGAAAGTCGTCGAGTTCAACTGCCGGTTCGGCGATCCGGAGACGGAGGCGATCCTGCCCCTCATGGAGGGCAGCCTGCTCGACCTGATGCTCCCGATCGCCCGCGGGGAGTCACTGGCCCGTGCTCCCGCTCCGGCCTGGTCCCCGGGTCATGCCGTCACCACGGTCGTGGCTGCTCCGGGCTATCCCGAGTCACCAGTGACCGGCGCGACGATCGAGCTGCCGTCCCCGCGCCCCGGCGTTCACGTCTTCCATGCCGGAACGAAGCGGGATGCGGCGGGGCGGCTGGTGAGCTCCGGGGGCCGGGTCCTCGCCATCACCGCCGTCGCCGATTCGCTGACGAGCGCGCAGGAGGCCAGCGCGCGCGCCGCGGCGGAGGTCCGGCTGGAGGGAAAGCAGCTCCGCCGGGACATCGGCTGGCGCGACCTCGAGCGCGGTGCCTGAGCTCCCGGAAACCGAGACGATCGCCCGCGACCTCGACCGGGCCCTCTCGGGCAGGCGGATCACCGCGGTCGTCGTCTCTCGCCCCGATGTCCTGCGCGAAGTCCCGGCGGAGCAGCTGGCGACGCGGCTCACTGGTGCATCGATCACGCGATGCTGGCGGCGCGCAAAGCTGGTGGTCATCGACCTCGACACCGGGGACCGGATCGTCGTGCAGCCGCGGTTCACCGGCGCGCTGCTTCTCGACGCCGGCGAGCTGGATGAGCGCGAGCGTCGCTTCTCCACCCTGCACCTCGTGCTCGACGACGGCAGACTCCTGCATTATCGCGACATCAGGCGCCTCGGAACTGTCGCGCTCATGTCTCCAGCTCGCTTTGATCAGTATTCCGCCGCGCTCGGACTCGAGCCTCTTGACCCGGCGGTATCTTCCGAGCGATTATCGGTCCTTCTTCGGGGTTCGCGTCAGGCGGTCAAGAAGGTGTTGATGGATCAGCGGGTGGTGGTGGGGATCGGGAACATCTACGCGAACGAGGCGCTCTGGCGCGCGGGCGTCGACCCCTCGCGCGAGGCGCGATCGCTGTCCCCCCGCGAGGTTGCGGCGCTTCACCACGGGATCGTCTCCGTGCTCGAGGAGTCCATCGAGGCTCGCGGCACCAGCTTCCGCGATTACCGCGACGCGTCCGGCGGCCGCGGAGGTTTTGTCGAGAAGCTCGCGGTGTACGGGCGCGGCGGCCTCCCCTGCCCCCGCTGCGGCGCGCGGCTTGTCGAGACGCACGCCGTGGACGGCCGCACCACCGTGTTCTGCGCTCGATGCCAAGAGTAAGACGGAACGTCTCGGCTGATTTCCGGCAGCCGACAAGCGAGGCGCAGCTCGCCGCGATGCGTGCCGACGTTCGCGCGCGCTGCGAGGACCGCCCTGGCGTCTACCGGATGACGTCCTCCGATGGGGAGATCGTCTACGTCGGCAAGTCGAAGCGCGTCCGGACTCGCCTCCTCAGCTATTTCCGCTGCGGTCCCGCGGAGAAGGGATCGCGCATCGTCCGCGAGGCATCGGCGATCGACTGGGAGTACACGCCGAGCGAGTTCGCCGCGCTTCTCGCCGAGCTCCGACTCATCAAGAAGCTGCGTCCCCGATTCAACGTGGCGATGAAGCGCGACGCGCGGCACTTCGCGTTCATCAAGGTCACGCGCGGGCCGGCGAGCAAGCTGCTCGTCGTGCGCGGCGCCGGCGACGAGACCGCGGACGTGTACTACGGACCGTATCACGGCGCGCAGCGGGTGAACGACGCGGTGCGCGAGCTGAACGACGCGCTCGGGCTGCGCGACTGCGGCAGCGACCGCAAGATGCACTTCGCCGACCAGCCCGAGCTCTTCGACATCATGCCGCGGACGCCGGGGTGCATCCGCTTCGAGATCCGCAAATGCCTCGGCCCCTGCGTCGCCGGATGCACCGTCGACGAATACGGGAGCCGGCTGAGAATGGCGCGCGCCTTCCTCGAGGGAGTGGACGATTCGCCGCTCGAGGGGCTGCGCCGCGAGATGCTCGCGAGCAGCGATCGGATGGAGTTCGAGCGCGCAGCCTCGCTGCGCGACAAGCTGGGGCGCCTCGAGGGGCTTCGTGAGCAGTTCATCCGCTTCCGGTTCGCCGTCGAGACCCTGTCCTTCGTCTACCAGGTGCCCGGCCACGACGGCGACGATCGCGTGTACCTGATTCGTCGGGGACGCGTTCGCGCGGAGCAGCCGACCCCACGCTCCGCGGGAGAGCACGCCGCGCTCGAGGCGCTCGCGCACGACGTGTTCTCCGGCGTCGAGTACGAGGGCGCCGCGGTGCCGACGCACGAGATCGACGAGCTGCTCCTCCTTTCCTCGTGGTTCCGGCGCTTCCCGGCCGAGCTCGAGAAGACGCGCGAGCTCAAGCCGCCGGCGAAGCGGCGCCGCTCCGCCTAACGCGCCGGCGCCGCGCCCTCATCGCTTGCGGGCGAGAATCGTCCCGCGACAGTTCACCGCGCCGCAGTGGCAGGGATAGCGACGCTTCGCCGCCGGCGTGTGGCGCTCCTCGAGGACGTACGCATAGTCGTACGCGAGCTCTTCGCCCACCGCGACATCGCGAATCGTCTCGATCCAGATGCGCCCGTCCTCGATCACCGCGTCGCAGTTCGGATCACACGAGTGATTGATGAAGCGCGCCGCGTTGCCGTCCACCGCCGCATCGATCACCACGTCGTCGTCGATCGCGAAGAGGAAGGTGTGATGCCGCTCTCCGGCGACGTCGGGATAACGCTCGTCGGCCTGGGCCGGAGTGAGCCGTTCGCCGGCGTACTCGATGAGCCGGGTGCCGGCCGGGATCGGACGCGTGGCGAACGCGCCGAGCCCCTGCATCGGTGACGGGCGGATGGCGAAAGGAAGATCGTCGCGCACGAGATCGGGATGGCGAGTGTCTTGCACAATAGCGGGTCGGCGCCGCGTGCGGTTCCGCGCGGGACACGAGACGACTCGGAGTGATGCATGGCCACCACCTGGCAACCCACCACGCTCGTGCAGTGCGTGAGCCTGCAGCCCTGGCTCACATTTCCGGGATGTGATGAGCCCGGTGGATGCCACGACCTCACGTTAGGCAGGATCTACACGCTGCTCGGCATCGAGGCCAAAGGGGCCTTCTACCGCATCGTCGACGACTCGGGGGACGACTACCTCTATCCGGCGTCGCATTTCCGCGAGGTCTGACCGCGTCAGAGGGGCCGCAGCTCCACGTCCGCGGCCCCGCGCTCGATCGTCAACACCCCGACACTCGGCTCGAGCCTGAAGCGGCGCGGCCCCGCGGCACCCGGATTCACGATGAGCTGGCGGCCGACCCGCGTCACCAGTTGCTGGTGGGTGTGGCCGTACACCACCACATCCGCGTCGTAGCGCTCGACCAGCCGCGCCGGCGTGGGCGCGCCGACCTCGTGTCCATGGCTCACGTGGATCCGCAGTCCATCGATCTCGATGTCGAGCGACTCGCGCAGCCGCGAGTGTCCCGGAGCATCCGTATTTCCATAGACGGCGCGCACCGGAGCGATGATCTCCAGCTCGTCGAGAATCTCGTCTCCGCCGACGTCGCCCGCATGGAGGATCAGCTCCACGCCCGCGAGCGCCGCGTGTACGCCGGGACGCACGAGCCCGTGCGTGTCCGAGATCAAGCCGATGCGACGCGCCGCTCCCACGGTCTCGGTCACTGGCGCGTACCGGCGTGGATCGCGGCGATCCCGAACGTCAGCGATCTCCACGACACCGCGGCGAATCCCGCGCGTCGCATGCGTTCCGCGAGCTGCTCCGGCGAGGGAAAATTCGCGACGGACTCCGGCAGATACCGGTACGCATCGCGGTGACCGCTGATCAATGACCCGATGCGGGGGAGAACGCTGTTGAAGTAGAAGCCGTAGAGCGCGCCAACGATCCGCTTGCGTGGGGTCGCGAAATCGAGGATCACGAACCGTCCTCCCGGCTCGAGGACACGACGCACCTCGCGCAGGCCCGCGTCGAGGTCGTCGAGGTTCCGGACGCCGAAGGCCGCGATCGCGCCCGCGAGGCTGCCATCGCGAAGAGGCAGGCAGACCGCGTCCGCGACGAGCGGGGCCACTGTCCCTGTCGTCGCCTTTCCGCGTCCGGCGAGCAGCATCGGTTCCGCGAAGTCCGCCGCCACGATGCGCCCCTCGAATCCCGGCATGCCAGCGAGCATCGCAGCGAGGTCCATCGTCCCCGCGCAGAGATCGAGGTACGTGCCTCGCGGCTGTCGTCGCCAGTCGAGCGTCTCCACCGCTCGCCGCCGCCACAGACGGTCGACATTCAGGCTCAGGAGATGATTGAGGAGGTCGTACCGCGGCGCGATCTGCTCGAAGGCTCGGCGCACGTAGGTGCGCTTGTCCGGGCCGCCCCGCGCCGCCTCCGTCGCCGCTGGCGACTCGACACCGTCACCTCGCTTCATCTCCCCGGAGCGCAGCGCTGGCATGCGCCAAAGCTCGTCGGGGCTGCGGCGAGGGGCAAGCGGCAGCCACATCCACGCTGGCCGCACGGGGGCGACGGGGCTAGTTTGCTCGCGCGGCCGCGCCGCAGAGAATGCCACCTTCCCTCGACCTTCAGAATCTCCCCGACGCAGACGTCGTCGCCCTTGCGCAGGAAGGGCGCGAGGTGGCGTACCGGGAGCTGATCCGGCGCTACGAGCGCCCGGTGTTCTCGCTCGTCTTCCGCATGGTGCGCGACCGCGCCACCGCCGAGGACCTGTCGCAGGAGACCTTCATCAAGGTCCTCAACAACATCGACAAGTACGTCCCCGAGTTCAAATTCTCGAGCTGGCTCTTCAAGATCGCGAACAATCTCGCGATCGACCATCTCCGCCGTCGTCACATCCAGACGATCAGCATGGATGGAGCGCCGGACGCCACGACCGCGTCGCAGATCGAGGCGACCTCGTTCGAGCTCGCCTCCCATGGCGAGTCCGCGCTCGACGAGCTGGAGGCGAAGGAGCTGGGCACCGCCATCGAGCGGGCGATCGCGGCGCTTCGGCCGGAGTACCGATCATGCATCATGCTGCGCCACGTCGAGGGGCGGTCGTACGAGGAGATCGCGGCGACCCTCGACCTGCCCCTGGGGACCGTCAAGACCTACATCCACCGGGCACGCCACGAGCTCCGCAAGGCGCTGGAGGCAGCCCGTTGAGAGGCGACGAAAATCCCGTGACACCAATCACGCCGGGGACTCGTACGCCCGCTGAAACCGCCAGCGAAGGCCTCCCGTACGGTCGAGCGGAGGAAACCGTGTGATAAATCGACATCTACTTCCGAACGAAATCGATCTCCTCGTGGACGGGGACGTCGGCTTCG
Organism: Gemmatimonadaceae bacterium; assembly: GCA_036262635.1. GTDB lineage: Bacteria > Gemmatimonadota > Gemmatimonadetes > Gemmatimonadales > Gemmatimonadaceae > JABFXC01. The sequence continues at coordinate 8,534 of DATAIN010000829.1, forward strand.
GCGTTGCCCCGCTCCGCGCTCACGTTCGCCAGTGCACCGAGTGCCAGGCGAAGGTGGACGAGGCGCGTGTCGTCGTCGACGCCCTCGAGGAGCTGCCCCATCTCGCCCCGTCCTCGCTCTTCTCGGAGCGGGTCATGGCGCAGGTCCACGTCTTCGAGCCGTGGCACGTCGCGGCGCGCAACTCGGTGCGACGCTTCGTGCCTCGCTCGACACCGGCCCGCGTCGCGGCCGGAGTGCTTGGCATCGCGGCCTCGGTCGTCCTGAGCATCGCGACGTTCTGGATCGGGACGCGCCTCGATGTGCTGACCTTCGTCTCGAGCGCGGCCGTCCAGCGTGGACGCGAGATCGTCGCCTCGGTCATCGAGGGAATCGTCGGCGCCGCGTTCGGTCCCGTGGCACTCTCCACCGTGCGGGCGATGGGCAATGTCGGACTGATCCTGGCCACGCTGCTTCTCGCGGCTGCCGCAACCGGCGCCGTCTTCGGAGTTCGCCGTCTCGCCACCGCCTCGTCCCGCCGCGCGGGAGGTCAGTGATGCGTGCAGCACTCTTGTCGCTGTCGCTCGTGGGCGCCCTGGCGGCGTCCGCAGCGGCACAGGTCGTGGTCGGTGGTCCCCCCGCCACGCCACCCGTGCCTCGCATGCAGGGAACGCCCCGAGCGCACGCGATCGCGGGAATACCTGACCCCGCGTGGGAGCAGAAGGTTCGCCAGCTCGCCGACAGCATTCAGATCGTCGCCGGCGAGCTGGCGGCTGCTCGCCTCGCCAACGAGAACGGTGACAAGATCGGCGCGCTCGAGCAGACCCTCGGCGAGCTGCGTGGGCGTCTGGGCGGACTTGAAGGCCAGCTCGGCGCGATGCAGGGACAGCTGGGCGCGATGCATGGCCGGCTCGCGGCCGCCCAGGCGCGCGCCGAGGTTCGGGCCGAGGGGCGCGGTGAGCGCGTCGTCGTCATGCAACAGCAGCGGCATCCGCTGTCGAAGGGCGCGATCGCGAGCCTCATCAAGCGGATGAACGGCGACCCCCAGGGCGCCAGGCTTCCCCCCGCGGACAGCATCCTCCCCGCGGACTTCGCGGTCGCCGCAGGCTCGGCGCTCGGACGGGTCGCGGCACTCGGCGACCTGGATGTCTTCGGCACGGTGAACGGGGACGCGGTCGCGCTGAA
>DATAIN010000830.1:0-3998 GCA_036262635.1 Gemmatimonadaceae bacterium
ATGGGAGGGCGCTGCGCGGCTCACGTGGGACGTGGGAAGTCATCGCTGCGCTCGACGACGGGGGACGGGGGATCGTTCCTCGCGCCTGGTCCGTGGTCGACACGGCGACGGGAGACGTGAGATGACGCGGGGAGGCTTCGACTCCGGAGAAGGGAGAACGGATAAAGGAGCAGGGATCCCCCGTCCCACGTCCCAGGTTGCCGAGCGAGCGCAGCGAGCGATGGCTTCCCACGTCCCCCGTCTATCGCGGAGCGCCCTCCCACGTTCCGCGTCGCCGTGCCTAACGGCGAAGGAAGAGGGCGTAGTACAGGACGTAGAACCACGAGAAGAAGCCGTGGATGATCGCCCAGATGATCGAGTGGTTCACGCTCCACGAGATCGTGATGGCGAGCGCGCTGCCGAAGCCGACACCGGCCTTGGCCACGGTGGAGGTGTGCCGGACGACCGTGGGGCGAGGGGGCGGGCCCGGATCGTTGATCGGTCCTGAGTAGGTCATCGGGCCTGGCTCGTGAAGGTGTCGCGACCCGCGGCGCGGAGGGCACGCCCGCGCCGCGCGTCGGCGTGCTGGCCGTCGCGAAGGGCGACGTGGCCGTTGACGATGACCGCGTCGATGCCGACCGGATACTGGAAGGGCTGGGCGAAGGTCGCGCGGTCCTCGACCCGCGCCGGATCGAAGACGACGACGTCGCCGGCCATCCCCGGGGCGAGGCGGCCGCGGTCCGTGAGGCCGAGCCGCGAGGCGGCAAAGCCGCTCAGCTTGTGGATCGCCTGGGCGAGGGTAAGGGTCTTCGTCTCGCGCACGTAGCGCGCGAGGACGCGCGGGAAGGCGCCGAGCCCGCGGGGATGCGGGTGGCCGCGCCGCGCCGGCCCGTCGATCGCGAAGGCGCCGCCGTCGCTGCAGACCATGCCTAACGGGTGGGCGAGGAAGCGCTTCAGGTTGTCCTCGCTCATCGCGAAGACGACGGTGTCGACGTCGGCGTGGTTCCGGCGCAGCATCGCGACGGCGAGGTCGTAGGCGTCGGTCCCGGACCGCGCCGCGTACTCGCCGAGCTTCTGCCCTTCGGCGCCCTTGTCGGCGGGGTCGGTGACGCCGGCGATCATCACGCTGTTCCATCCGGCCACCGTCTCCACCTTCGCCAGCGTCTCGCGCCTGATCCGCGGCGCGGTGTCCGCGGCGTCGAGCCGGGCGAGGAAAGCGTCGGCGCCGCCGTCGAGCGCCCAGTTCGGGAAGAGGTTGGTCAGCCCGGTCGCGTAGGCGACGTAGGGATAGCGGTCGAAGGCGACGTCCAGCCCGCCGCGCTTCGCGGCTTCGATCCGGTCGAGCGCCGCGTCGATCTTGTGCCAGTTGCGCGGCCCCGAGGTCTTGAGGTGCGAGATCTGCAGCGGACATTGCGCGCTCCGCGCAATGTCCAGTGCCTCATCGATCGCCTCGAGGAGGGTCTCGTCCTCGTTGCGCATGTGCGTCGCGTAGGGGAGGCCGCGCGCGGCGAGCGGCCGGCACAGCGCGACGATCTCCTCCCGCGGCGCGAACGATCCCGGCGCGTACTCGAGCCCCGTCGAGACGCCGCAGGCGCCCTCGGCGAGCGCGCCCTCGACGAGCGCGCGCATCTGCGAGAGCTCCGCCGCGGTCGCCGGCCGATTCGCCTCGCCGACGACCAGCTCGCGCACGGTGCCCAGCCCGACCATCGACGCGACGTTCACCGCGCTCGGCAGCCGGTTCACCGCGCGGAAGAGCTCGTGCATCGACTCGAAGCGGCCGGCCGTGCCTAACGCGCCGCGGACGAGACCGGCCGCGGTCGTCGGGCGGGGGCTCGGCGCGCGGGACGAGCCGTCCTGCCCGACGACGATCGTCGTGATCCCCTGGCGGATCACCGACTCGGCGCGCGGGTCGTCGAAGAGCGAGCCGTCGCCGTGCGAGTGGATGTCGACGAAGCCGGGAGCGACCGCCTTGCCGCGGGCGTCGATCTCGGTGCGGGCCGAGCCCTCGACGCGCGGGGCGATCGCGGTGACGCGGCCGTCGCCGAGCGCGACGTCGGCCTCGCGTCCCTCGGCGCCGGTGCCGTCGAACACCGTGCCGCCGCGCACGATGACGTCGTGGTCGTGCCGCCCGAAGAGATGGAGGAAGGGCGCGCAGGCGGCGGTGGCGAGCGCGGCGCCGGTGCCCGCGACGAAGCCGCGCCGGGAGGGGCTCATGCCGCGTCCCCCGCGGCGGGCTCGCCGTTAGGCACGGACAGCGCATCCTCGCGATGGACCAGCCAGCCCGTCTGGTCCTCGGCGACGAGCTCCACTTCGGTGCCGATGGGGAGGGTGAGGTTCGGCACCTCGTGTCCCGCCGGGAAGTCGGTGAGGATCGGCACGTCGAGGTCGGAGACGAGGTCGAGGAGGAAGTTCTCGAACTCCTCCTCCTCCGAGCGGTCGAGGGAGAACTGGCCGAGCACGATGCCGCGCACGCCGCGCAGCAGCCCCGCGGCGCGGAGATGGACGAGCCGCTCGTCGACGTACGACATCGGATCGCGCGTCTCCTCGAGGAAGAGGATCGAGTCGCGGGTGTCGATCTCGTACGGCGTGCCGATGGTCTGCTGCACGAGCGACAGGTTGCCGCCGACGAGCCGTCCCGACGCGCGTCCCGGTCGCACCGATCGCGCGACGTCGCGCCCGATGCGCGCGGTCGGGCGCGGGTTCGTCATCGAGGTGAGGAGCGACGACATCGTCGGGTCGCGCGTGCTCGGGATGAGATCGTCGACGGTGGGGCCGTGCCAGACGCGGAGGCTCGCGCGCCGCATGAGCCACAGATGCAGCGCGGTGATGTCCGAGTAGCCGACGAAGATCTTCGGGTTGCGGCGGAAGATCTCCGGTTCGAGATGCGGCAGCATGCGGACGGCACCGTAGCCACCGGTGCCGCCGATCACCGCCTTCACCTCGGGGTTGAGCCACATCCCCATGAAGTTCTCCGCTCGTCGCTCGTCCTCGGCGACGTTGAAGCGCCGCTGGGTGAGGATCTCCTGGTCAAGGATGACGCGATAGCCGGCGCGCTCGAGAGCGTGACAGCCGCGGCGCAGCCAGCCGGGGCGCGGCGAGTACGACGGAGCGACGACGCCTATGAGATCGCCCTTGGCGAGCGGAGCCGGGCGGAGAAGCGGTGGGAGTGACGAATCATCCGCGGGCGGCGTCGGGGAGAGCATCCCGGAGATTGTAGAGGGCGTGCGAGTCGCGGGGAAGTGCGCGCCCACGCTGACGGGGGGGACAGTGGATCATCGCTGTGTGACCTGCGTTCAGATGCGTTGAACCCTTCGTCCCAGTACATTTCCAATGATGCCACCCTCCGACGCCACGTACTTCCGGAAGGGCTTCGGTCTCAAGACCGTGGTCCAGGACGAGCTCGCCTCCGATTACGACGGGCGACTCGTCGACGCGCTGCGCGCGAACGAGTACACGCTCACGGCGGGCGACGTCACGGTGCGGCTGGCGAAGGAGTTCGGCTTCTGCTACGGCGTCGAGCGCGCGGTGGAGTACGCGTACCAGACGCGGCGGAAGTTTCCCGAAAAGCGGATCTTCCTCGTCGGCGAGATCATCCACAACCCGCACGTCAACGCGAAGCTCCGCGAGATGGGGATCGAGATCCTCATCCCGAGCGCGAGCGGAGTGTTCGACTACTCGGTGGTGAAGCCCGAGGACGTGGTGATCATGCCCGCCTTCGGCGTCACCATCGCCGACTTCGAGACGCTGCGCGCCGCCGGCTGCGTCATGGTGGACACGACCTGCGGCTCGGTGCTCAACGTCTGGAAGCGCGTGGACAGCTACGCCAAGGACCGCTTCACGGCGCTGATCCACGGGAAGTACTACCACGAGGAGACGCGGGCGACCGCGTCGCAGGTGACGAAGTTCCCGGACGGACACTATATCGTCGTGCGCCACATGGACGACGCGCGCTTCATCTGCGACTTCATCGAGGGGAAGGGCGTCGATCGCGCGGCGATCCTCGAGCGCTTCCATCACTC
>DATAIN010000831.1:0-4107 GCA_036262635.1 Gemmatimonadaceae bacterium
TGAGCGACATCGAGGAGCGGCCGCAGTTCGCCGAATGCGTGCGTGAAGGGCCGCAGTGGGCCCGGCAGGCACTGAAGCGCTATCTCGCCGACCTCGCCGCCGGCGGCTGGATCGGCGATGACGTCGACGTCCGCGCGGCGAGCGCGATGCTCATCGGCGTCGTCTTCTCCGACGCGATGGGCCGCGAGCTCATGCCCGACCATTTTCCCCCGCTCGCCGCGGCTCCGCGGTCGTACGCGCGGCTCTTCCTCCGCGCGATCGGCCTGCGTCCCCCCGCGGCGACGGCGGGTGCCAAGCCGAAGACCAAGGCGACCAACGGTCGCCGCCCCCCAGTCAGATCGAGCAACCCACGATGACATCAGCATCCAGGCGCAGCGTGCGGACGCTCGCCGCGGCCGCGCTCTGCGCCGCCGCGGCGGGTCGCGCCGGCGCGCTGCACGCGCAGACGGTGGCCTCCGCCGTCCAGCAGCCAACGCGCGCCGGCGCGCGCGTCCTCACGCTCGACGAGGCACTCCGCGTCGCCGAGGAGCGCAGCGAAGGCGTGCGCATCGCGCGCGCGGGCGTGCTCCGCTCGCGCGGCCAGCAGTACCAGGCGCGCAGCCAGTATCTCCCGCAGCTCAACGGCGCCGTCACCTTCCAGAAGACGCTGCAGTCGCAGTTCGAGGCGATCTCGAAGCAGGCGGGAGCGGGGGGCGGCACGTCGAATTCGACCACCTATGGGCTCTGCACGCCGATCCAGGTGCCCGACACCGCGAGCGCGACCACGCGCACCAACGCGCTCAACGCCGCGACGACGAATTGCGGCGGCGGCCCGACCGATCTCGCCAACAGTCCGCTCGCGAAGATCTTCGCCGCGAAGCAGACGCTGACGCTCGGTCTCCAGGGATCGTGGACCGTCTTCGCCGGCGGCCGCGTGGTCGCGGCGAATCGCATCGCGACCGCGGCGCGTCGCTCGGCGGAGATCGGCCTCGCCAGCGCGGTCGCTTCGCTGCGCCTCCAGGTGACGGAGGCATACTACGATGCCGCGCTCGCCGAGCAGCTCTCCTCCATCGCCGACTCCTCGCTCGCGCAGAGCGAGCGCACCCTCTCGCAGGTGACGCTCGCGCGCAACGTGGGGAACACCTCGGAGTTCGAGCTCCTCCGCGCGCAGGTCACGCGCGACAATCAGCGGCCGGTGGTGATCCAGAGCCGGACGCGGCGCGAGCTCGCCATGCTCCGCCTCAAGCAGCTGCTCGACGTTCCGGCCGACCAGCCGCTCGCGCTCGTCAGCGCGCTCGCCGACTCGACGATCCGCGCCGCGGTGTCGGACGACTCGACCTTCGCGGCGATCGCGGCGCGCGCACTGCGCGCTGACACGAGCGCCGAGGGGCGCGCGCAGGTGCGCCAGCTCGGCGAGGCGGTGCGCGTCCAGGAGAACCAGTTCCGCATCGCGCGCGCGCAGCGGATCCCGGCGCTCACGCTGAGCACGAACTACGGACGCATCGGGTATCCGACGGGGAGCAGCCTCCCCGGGTGGGACGCCTACTATCCCAACTGGACGGTCACCGCGATGCTCTCCATCCCGCTCTTCACCGGCGGCCGCATCACCGGCGACGAGATGGTCGCCCGGGCGAACCTGATGGAAGCGCGCGAGAACTATCAGCAGACACGCGAGCTCGCCGAGCTCGACACGCGCTCGGCGATCGCCGATCTCGAGCAGGCGATCGCGGCATGGAAGGCGAGCGCCGGGACGGCGGAGCAGGCGGCGCGCGCCTATCGCATCGCCGAGGTCCGCTACAGCGAGGGGATCTCGACGCAGCTCGAGCTCTCCGAGTCGCGGCTGCTCCTCGAGCAGGCGGCGGCGAACCGGGCGAGCGCGGCACGCAACCTCCGGGTCGCCGAGGTCCGCCTCGCGCTGATCCACGACCTGCCGTTAGGCACGGTGACGCAGGGCGCCGCCGGCGCCGCGGGAAGCGCCGTGCAGCAGCAACAGCAGCAGCCACCACGGCAGACATCGCCGCAGCCGCAGAGCGCGGGCGGCGCGACCAATACGAACTCGTTCGGGGGGCAGCAGGAATGATCGTCAACACCTTCGCGCCGCGTCGTGCGGCGCTCGGCGCGGTGCTGCTCGCCGCAACCATCGGCGTCGCCGCCTGCAAGAAGGGCGAGGCGGACGCCGCGACCGCGGGCGACCAGAAGGTCGTCACCATCTCGCCGCAGGAGATCTACCTCGTCAGCGAGCGCCGCATCGAGACCGGACCGTCGATGTCCGGCTCCCTCGACCCGGATCAGGAAGCCACCGTGCGCGCCGAGGTCGGCGGCGCGGTGCTCCAGACCTTCGTCGACCAGGGAACGCGGGTCGGTGTCGGGACGCTGCTCGCGCGGCTCGACGACACGGCGATTCGCGATGCCTACCTCTCGGGGCGCTCCGGCGTCACGGCCGCGCAGAGCGCCGCCGACGCCGCCTCGCGCAATCTCGACCGCGCGGAGAAGCTGGCCGCCGCGGGCGCGATCGCCGATCGCGACGTCGAGAGCGCGCGCACCCAGAACGTCGCCGCGCAGTCGCAGCTCGCCGACGCGAAGGCGCGTCTCGCCGCCGCGCAGAAGCAGCTCGACAAGACGACCATCAAGTCGCCGATCGCCGGGGTTGTGAGCGTCCGTTCGGTGAACGCGGGCGACCTCGCCTCGCCCGGCGCGGCGCTCTTCACCATCGTCGATCCGTCGAGCATGCGGCTCGAGGGAAGCGTGCCGAGCGAGCAGATCTCGTCGGTCCGGCTCGGGATGCCCGTCAACTTCACCGTGCAGGGCTACCCCAACCGCACCTTCACCGGGCGCATCACCCGCATCAACCCGGTCGCCGATCCGACGACGCGGCAGGTGCGCATCCTCGCCTCCATCCCGAACACCGGGAACACCCTCGTCGGTGGACTGTTCGCCGAGGGGCACGTCGCGAGCGAGGCGCGGACGGGGATCGTCGTCCCGGCGAGCGCGGTGAACCAGAAGGACTTCGTCCCGACGGTGACGCGGATCAGGAACGGCAAGACCGAGAAGGCCGCGGTGTCGCTCGGCCTCGAGGACAGCGGTACCGAAACCGTGGAGATCACCAAGGGGATCGCCGTCGGCGACACGGTGCTCGTCGGCGGCGCGCAGGGCCTTCCCCCGAACACGATCGTGCGCGTGCGGGCGGTGAGCGACCGCCCGGCGCAATCCGAGTGAGGTAGCGGCAGAATGTTCATCTCCGATTTCGCGATCAAGCGGCCGCTCGTCACCGTCGTCGCGATGGTGGCGCTGGTCGTCTTCGGGCTCGTCGCGCTGATGAAGCTGAAGACGGACGAGTTCCCCGAGGTGGTGCCGCCCTATGCGTCGGTCGGCCTGATCTACCCCGGCGCGTCGCCGGACGGCGTCGAGAAGGAAGTGCTGAACCCCGTCGAGGAGCAGATCACCGCGATCAGCGGTGTGAAGACGGTGATGGGGAAGGCGTACGACGGCTACGGCTCCATCATCATCGAGTTCAACTTCGGCACGAACATGAGCGACGCGACGCAGGAGATCCGCGACAAGATCTCCGCGATCCGCGCCGACCTGCCGACCGAGCTGAAGGAGCCGGTCATCACGAAGCTCAACGACACCGATCGTCCGATCGTGTCGCTCGCGCTCACCTCCACCAACCTGTCGCAGGCGGATCTGACGCGGCTCGCCGATCCGAAGATCACCCGCGAGCTCCGTTCGCTCAGCGGGGTCGCCGAGGTGCAGGTGTTCGGGAAGGTCGAGCGCGAGCTGACGGTCGAGCTGCAGCCCGACCGCCTGCAGGCGGCGGGGGTCAGCGTCGGCCAGGTCGTGCAGGCGCTGCAGCTCCAGAACCTCGCGGCGCCGGTCGGTCGTGTCACCGGCGTGCTCGACGAGCGCTCGATCCGTCTCAAGGGTCGCCTCGAGGGCCCGCAGGACTTCATGCAGATGGTGGTCGCCGAGCGGAACGGGCAGCTCATCCGGCTCGGTCAGGTCGCGCAGGTGCGCGACGGCACCGAGGAGCCACGCTCGCTCGCGCTCTACAACGACGGTGAGGCGGTCGGCATCGACATCAAGAAGTCGCCCGGCTACAGCACCACCGATGTCAGCGACAAGGTGCGC
>DATAIN010000832.1:0-2608 GCA_036262635.1 Gemmatimonadaceae bacterium
GCTGCGCATCCTCGCCTACGACGCCGCGCCGCGTCACTGGCTGCGACTCGGCGTGCTCGGCGCGCTCGCCGTCTGGTTCTCGCAGCCTGCGCTGTTCATCCTGGCCGGCATCGCGCTCGCCCTCGCCGTCGCCGTCGCGCGCCGGAGAATCCCTCTCCGCTGGCCCGCGGTCGTCGCCTGCATCCTCTGGCTCGTGAGTGGCGTCCCCTCGATCTGGGTGACGCTGCACAGCCTGGCGCCGCGCGAGCGCCTCTACATGCGCAGCTTCTGGAGCGACGGCTTCTGGCCGCTTCCCCCGCGCAGCCTCGCCGATCTCGCGTGGCCCTTCGAGAACCTCTACGGGATCTTTCGCGATCCGCTCGGGATGCCGGTCACCGCCTTCGGGCTCGGCATCTTCATTCTCGGCGTCATCGTCCTCGCCCGCCGCCGCCCGGTCGCCCTCGCCGCGCTGGTCGCGCCGTTAGGCATCATCTACGTCGCCTCGGCGCTGCGGATCTATCCCTTCGACACGACGGTCGAGGGGTTCAACAAGATCGCCGCCGCGAACGGGCGCGTGCTCCTCTTTCTCGTCCCCGGGCTCATCCTCGTGCTGGTCGAGGGGGTGATGGCCCTCGTCGTGTCGCCGCTGGCGTGGGTCCGCCGCTTCGGCTACGCCTCGGCGGCGCTCCTCGTCGGCGCGCCGCTGTACTATGCGACGGCCGCGCTCCCGTACTCGCCGCAGGATCTTCGTCCCGTGTTTCGCGCGATGGAGCAGGGAAGGCGGGACGGCGACGCACTGTACGTCGCGTACGGCGCGCGTCAGGCCTTCGAGTGGTACCGCGACCGCATCCCCTTTCCCGATTCCGCCATCACGCTCGGCGGCTGCCATCGTCCCGCGTGGCGCGAGTACATGCGCGAGGTCGACGCGTTCCGCGGGCGCGGGCGCCTCTGGGTGATGGTCTCGCATCCCGCGGCGATTCATGGGCTGCGCGAGATGGTGCTGCTCGAGGAGTACCTCGACCGGATCGCGCCGAAGCTCGGCCGCTGGGGATCGAAGGACGCCTTCGTGCTTCTCTACGACATGTCGCGCGTCGCGCCGCCGCCCGGACCGCCGGCCGGCTGGCATCCCGGTCCGCGCCGCCTCGCCTTCGCCGACACCATCACGATCGGATGGAGCTGCATGGGCGTCTTCCCCGGACCCGGCGTGCCGGGCACCGTCGTCTCGCCCTAACGGATCGCCGGCGTCGACTGCGGCGAGAGGTAGCGGCGAAGGAAGGCGATGCTCTCCGTCCAGCTCTCCATCGCCTGCGTCGTCTGCAGCCGCGAGAAGGCGTGGCCTCCAGGCGGATCATGCCACTCGCGATACGTGTAGAGTCCCGCCTTGTCCTTCCCGGCGACGATCATCGAGTCGCGGAGATGGTGGTTCTCCTCGATGAACACGTCCTGGTCGTTGTCGGCGGCGTGCACGAGCAGCGGCGTCCGCAGCTCGCGCACGTGCGACACCGGCGAGCGGTCGACGTATGCCTGTCGGCGCGTCTCGAGCGGGCCGCCGAATCCCGGCTGATTCGCGAAGATGCGGCGGTACCCCGCCGAGTGGCTCTGCATCCGCGAGACGAGATCCGCGACCGGCACGTGCGCGACCGCGACCTTGAAGAGCTCCGGGCGCCGGAAGATCGAGTGCAGCGTGATGAAGCCGCCATGACTCCAGCCGAGCATCCCGATGCGGGAGGTGTCGGCCCAGGGGACGAACGCGGCGAGGTAGTCGCGCGCGTTGATCACGTCCTCCACTTCCTTCCCGCCGTAATCGATCGCGTCGTAGTGCGCGCGCCCGTATCCCGTGCTCCCGCGATACTCGGGCGCGACCACCACGTAGCCCTGCCCGACGAGTGACCGGATCTGCCAGGCGTAGCTGTCGTCGAGGTCCCCGTGCACCCCGCCGTGCACCATGATGACCGTCGCGTGCCGGTTCGTCGTGTCGCGCGGAGAGAAGAGATACGCCGGCACCACGAACTTGTCGGCCCCCGCGTAGCGCACCTTCCGCACGATCATCTCCGGCGCGAGCTGCACGTAGAACGACTGGTCCGTGAGCGCCTTGAACAGCGCCTGCTGGTCGAACTCGTCGAGCCCGCGCGCCTCCGGCGCGGGAGGACGAGTCCCCGCCGCGGGCGATGGTGTCGGGCCCGGCCGCGTCCCGCAGCCGAGGAGGACGCAGAGCGCTGCTGTTCCGAGAGCGAGAATGCGCATGGGGAGAAACTGCACTCCGGGGCTGTCCTTCGGGAAGCTCAGTCGCGCTGCGGTCCTTGTAGCTCTCGATGATTCACAGAGAACTGCAGGCGAGGACCACGGAGGACACGGAGGGGTCCTCGGCGGGGAGAGGACGTCGCGCTACGAGGATGGTGGCCTTTGTTTTGGGGCAAGCGGTGAAGGCTCCTCGCGCCACGGGCCCGGACGGCCCCCCAATCGGTTCCGGCTCTGGTGCACCGAGCCCAAACGCCTCACGGCGCACTCTGTGTCCTCCGTGGTCCTCGCCTGCAGTTCTCTGTGATTCATCCACAGTCAACACGGCCGCGGCGCACGCCCCCACGAAGTGCCGCAGTTCAACTCCGCCCCACGAACTTCACCAGCGCAT
>DATAIN010000833.1:0-2239 GCA_036262635.1 Gemmatimonadaceae bacterium
TGAAGAACGCGTTCAAGCACGGCATCCGCGACGGCGCGGGGCAGATCGACGTACGCGTCGCGATCCGTGAGGGAGAGCTCTCCTTCACGTGCCGGAATCGCTGTCCGCCAGCGATCTCCGTATCGCGAGCGACGGGCGGCCTCGGCCTGACGCTGGCACGCCGGCGGCTCGAGCTGCTCTATCCCGGCCGCGTGTCGCTCGACGCCGGCCGTCACGGCGACGAGTATCGCGTCGATCTCGCCATCCGCACCGGCGACGATCGATGAGCAGCGCGACGATTCCCTGCCTGATCGTGGAGGACGAGCCGCTCGCGCAGGCGCGGCTCGCCCGCTACGTCGAGCGGCATTCCCTGCTCGAGCTCAGGGGGACGGTCGCATCCGCGCACGAAGCGCTCGATTTCGTCCGCGCCGAGCAGGTCGGACTCGTCTTCCTCGACATCGGACTCGGCGGGATGTCGGGGATCGAGCTGCTCGAGACGGCTCGACTCGACGCGGCGGTGGTGCTGACGACGGCGCATCACGAGTTCGCGCTGCGCGCCTTCGACCTCCAGGTCGCGGACTATCTCGTGAAGCCGTTCACCTTCGATCGCTTCGCGCAGGCGGTGGACCGCGCGCGCTCGCTGCTTCCCGAGCGTGGGAGCGCGTCCGATCGCCGGCTCTTCTTCGTGAAGTCCGGCACGCGACTCGAGCGCGTGATGCTGCGCGACCTGCTCTACATCTCGGGCGAGGACGACTACCGCTGCCTGCACACCACGCGCAAGCGGCTGCTCACCCTCGAGACGTTCGGGGAGCTCGAGCAGCGGCTGCCGCCGGAGCTCTTCTGCCGTGTCCACAAGTCGTACATGGTCGCGATCGACAGGATCGAGTCGGTGGAGCGCGACCGGGTCGTCATCGGGCCGGCGGTGATCCCCGTTTCGGAGACGTATCGCGCCCGATTCCTCTCCCTCATCGACCGTCGCCGGAGGTGACCACGCCATGAGACGCACACTCATCACGCTCGCGCTGCCCGTCCTCTTCCCCGTAGCCAGCGCCTCGTCGCAGAGCGCGCGCAACTTCGACCGCGTCAGGCTCGCGGATGGCGTCTACGCCTTCGTCCAGCACGACCCGCTGCGCACCCCGGTGGATGGGAACTCCACCGTGATCATCGGCGATGCGGACGTCGTCGTCGTCGATTCGCGGAGCACGCCGGCCAGCGCGCGGGCGCTCATCGCCGAGATCCGCGCCCTCACCTCCAGGCCGGTGCGCTACGTGATCAACACGCACTGGCACAGCGACCACCATTACGGCAACGACGCGTTCAGGAAGGCCTATCCAGGAGTGGAGATCGTCTCCCACGCCGCGACGCGGGCGGACATGCTGACCCAGGACAACGACTCGAGCCGCCGGGCGAACATCGCGAGCATCCCCGGGTCGATCGTGGCATTGAAGGGGATGCTCGCGGCGGGGAAGGGTCCGGACGGCAAGCCGATGCCGGAAGAGGTGCGTTCGTTTCTCGGCCAGCTCGTCCCGGACCTCGAGTGGTCGCGGCGCCAGCTCATGCAGACCGTGATCGCGCCGCCGACGATGACGATCACCGATCGCCTCGTCCTGCACCGAGGTGCGCGCACGATCGACATCCGCTTCCTCGGCCGGGCCAACACCCGCGGCGATCTCGTCGTCTACCTGCCGAACGAGAGGATCGTCATCACCGGCGACGTGCTCGTCGCGCCGATCCCCTTCGCGTTCGGCTCGTATCCGGGCGAGTGGGTGAAAGCGCTCGCCGCGCTTCGCGCGCTCGACGCTACGACCATCGTACCGGGGCACGGTCCGATCCAGCGCGACTGGTCCTACCTCGACCAGGTCGCGGCGTTGCTGCGGACGACCCTTGCTCAGGCCCAGGCCGCGGTGGCCGAAGGGAAGGATCTCGAGGCGACGCGGCAGGCTGTGAACCTCGACAGCCTCAGGCGCCTCTTCGTCGGGACGTCGGCGGTGAAGGCTGGAGCGTTCGAGAACGTGTACACCGCGCCCGCGGTCGAGCGCGCGTACCTCGAGGCGAAGGGGCAGCTCGAGAAGGAGCGCTGAGCCAACGGGGCTATCTGCCGCTCGCGGCCGCCATGCGGCGGCGCACTTCGTCGAACCAGTTCAGGACGACAATGCACTTCGACCCGCCGTCTGTCGGCTGGAGGAAGACGAACCGGTTGCCGTCGGGCATGGCGGTGAAGGTCACGTGCGCGTTAGGGTTGCTCCCGTACACGTCGTCG
>DATAIN010000834.1:0-5399 GCA_036262635.1 Gemmatimonadaceae bacterium
TCGTCTCGCTCGAGGCGATCTTCCTCTCGATCTTCGTCCTCCTCGCGCAGAAGCGCGAGTCGGCCATCGCGGAGCTGCGCGAGGAGCTCTCGCTCCAGGTCGCGCTCTGGACGGAGCAGGAGGTCACGAAGACGCTGCAGCTGGTGACGGGACTTTACCGCCGGCTCGGCCATCCCCTCGCCGAGGACGCGGAGCTGAAGCAGATGCTCGGCCCACTCGACGTGCACGGGATCGAGAACCGCCTGATGGCGGAGATCGACCGCACCTCGAAGGCGCGGTCGACTAGGGACGGCCCGTCGATCGAGAAGGCGCTCCGGAAGACGCCCGCTCCCGATAGCCCGGCGCAGGGGACGCCGCCGGTACCGCCGCCGACGTGATCACCTGGAGCGCGCCGGGGACGCACTCCGCCACCACCTCGCTCCGCCGCGCCTGATACACCTCGCCGTCGATCTGGAACATCGGCGGCGCGTCGAACACGAAGCGGATGGCCGACGCGCGCCGCACCGCGACACCGCCGCGCGAGAGATGCTTTCCCGTCTGCGCGGTCTGGAAGAGCGCGATGCGCTCAGTCGCCGGCGCCTCGTCGATGGAGACGACGTCGAGCAGCCCGTCGTCCACGCTCGCGTTGGGCGCGACGAGAATGCCACCGCCGTATCGCCGGCCGTTCGCGATGGCGACGAGGAGCAGCTCGCGCTCACCGAGCCCGTCATCGAGATCGGCGCGAAGGGGACGAAAGCCGAAGATGTGCTTCGCCGCGGCGAGCTTGTAGCGGAGCGTGTTCCCGGCGAGGCGACCGATCGCGCCGAGGCGGTGAAGGGTGCGCAGCGCGGCGACGTCGAAGCCGAAGCCGCCGACGTTCAGCACATGGCGCCCGTCGAGGCGCGCACAGTCGATCGGGCGCGCCGTGCCCTCGGCGGCGAGCTTCGCCATCTCGACCCAGGCGCGCGAGCGCATCGCGAGCGTCGAGATGAAGTCGTTGCCCGATCCGCCGGGGAGCATGAGGACCCGGCAGCGATCTCCGGCGCGCGCGGCGAGCAGCGCGCCGGTCGCCTTGCTCAGTGTGCCGTCGCCGCCGAGCACCGCGATGGTGTCGGCGCCCGCGTCGAGCGCTTCCCAGACGCAGCGCGCCTCGTCGCCGGGTGCGCGGGTGACGAGCGGCTTCGCCGCGCCGACGCCCGCGAAGGCGCGCCTAACGGCGGGGAGCAGCTTCGCCGCGCGGCCCATGCCGGCGGCGGGATTGACGACGAGGAAGACGTTGCGAGGCACACTGGCAGATAACGCACACGGCGCGCCCGAGGCAAGTCCTCGGCGCGCTGTGTGGCTTGCATCACAGCAGCAGCGTGTCTGTCCGTCACCCTCCGCCGAGCGCCGCGCCGCGCAGCGCGCTCGCGAATCCCGCGGGGTCGTCGAGCATCAGCCAGTGCCCCGTCCCGCGCATCACCGTGTGAGGCAGCGACGGGCGCAGCACGTGAAGGCTGAACGGCCACGCGTTCGACTCGGCGAGTATCGCGTGGGCGGATGCGCCCTCGTGCGCGAGGAACGTATCGAGCGCGCCTATCGCGTCGAACTCGAACATCGGCCGGAAGAGCGAGACCGTCGCCGTCCGGTCGGCGTGCTCGAGGCGGGAGAAGATCGTCTCGCGCGTCGAGGCGCGTCCCCCGGCACACGCGTCCTCGAAGCCGGCGCGCGTCGCGTCGCGCCAGCCGTCACCGGCGAGCGCCTGGAGGAAGGGCTCGAGCTGCTCGCGCCGAGCCTCGGGGGGAAGCCGCGTGAAGTCGCCCGGTGGATCGGCGAGCACCAGGCGCGCGACGCGCTCGGGGTGCGCGGCGGCGAACGCGAGCGCGACGAGCGCGCCGTAGCTGTGACCGATCACCGTGGCGCGGTCGAGCCCATATCCGTCGAGCACCGCGAGGAGATCCGCCGCACAGGCGCGTGGCGAGTAGTCCTCGCTCGCCGCCGGCTCCGACGAGCCGTGTCCGCGCAGCTCCGCCGCGATCGCGCGCGGCCGCTGCTCGCCGAGCGCTTCGATGGTCGGGGTCCAGAAGCTCGCGTCGCCGAGCATGCCGTGCACGAAGAGCAACGCGGGCGCCGAGCCGGGCGCCTTGCCCGGCCAGTGAAAAGTACGGATTGCGCCTTCGGGTCCGGCGACCGCCAGCGAGTCGTGATGCATGGCAGCGTGGGGAGCGTGAGTGGGGAAGCGCTGCGTCGCCGATAAGATGTGCGCGGTGAGCGTCCGCCGTTAGTCTCCCTCGCGCTCCCGCAGCCAGCGCTCGATGGCCGCGGCGACATGGTCCTGCTCGGATGCCCGCGCCATGGGTCTGCCGCGGCCTCGCTAGCCGCGCCACTTGATCCGCGTGTAGGCGATGCGGAAGCCGCGGCGCTCCGCGTTGCGCTGCGACGTGCTTCCCGGCGCCGCGGCCATCACCGCGAGGTCGGCACCGTGTTCGACCGCGAAGCGCAGTCGCGCCTCGAGGAGGGCGCGCTGTCCGCCGCGTCCGCGCCAGCGCGGGACAGTGCTGGCGCCGGCCAGCAGCACGACACCACCGTGAATCGCCATCGCGCCCGCGCCGATCGGCTCGCCGTCCAGCTCGGCGAGAAAGCAGTGCGTGCCGCGCGCGTTCGCGGTGATCGCGGCGTAGCCGCGAATGAAGGCGATCAGCTCCGGGTTCTCCCCCCAACCCTGCGCCGAGATCTCCGCGTGGAGCGACTCCTCCCCCGGTGCGATCGGCCGCGCGGTGACGCCGGTGGCGCCATCGGCACCGTTCCCGCCGCCTAACGGCCGGAAGAGGATGCTGCTCAGCTCGAAGGGGCGATAGCCGCGCTCGACGAGCAGGGCGAGCGTCTTCGAGGGCGCGATCGGGCTGACCTCGTGCATCACCTCGCTGCCGCGCTCGCGGAAGAAGCGCTCGATCGTCGCCATCTCCGAAGCGCCGACGGGATCGAAGAGACCGAGCCCGAAGGTCTGCGTCGTGGGCGCCCCGACGCCGTCGAACATCGCGTAGGTGCCCCCGACGTCGATCCACGCCGCGCCGACGTCGGGGAAGAGCGAGGCGCGCGCTTCGACGAAGGCGACGTTCGCGCTCGCCTCGACGCGCTCGATGCGCCGCGCCAGGGCGAGATCGACCAGCGGCCACTCGACGCTCATCGCCGCGACAGATCGCGG
The DNA here is from genome assembly GCA_036262635.1 of Gemmatimonadaceae bacterium. Lineage (GTDB taxonomy): Bacteria > Gemmatimonadota > Gemmatimonadetes > Gemmatimonadales > Gemmatimonadaceae > JABFXC01. The sequence goes on from DATAIN010000834.1 coordinate 3,164, forward strand.
CTGTCGAGCGCCATCGCCAGCGCCTCGGCGAGCCCCGCGTCGTCCACGTGCGACACGATGTGGCGCGCGACGTCGTGCAGCGCGGGCTCGGCGTTGCCCATCGCGATCGCCCAGCCCACCTCGCGCATCGCCGCGAGATCGTTCCCGCCGTCGCCGACGAACATCGTCTGCTCGAGCGGGATGCCGTATTCCGCGGCGATGACGCGCACCGCGCGCGCCTTGTCCACGCCGGCGGCGGTCATGTTCACGAACACCGTGTCGGGCATCACCGGCGAGGTCGATGGCGACATCTCGATGCCGGGGAGCGCCGACGCGAGCGCCACTCCCTCCATCTCGATCGGGAGCAGCCACTGCGCACGCACGATCGCGCCGCGGAGCGAGGTGAAGGGACGCGGCGCGAAGGGGACGCCGAGCAGATCGGCGTGGGCGCGCGCGCGATCGTCGGTGCTCTCCACCGCGTACTCGCTGTCGGTATAGAGCTCCAGGTTCCAGCCGCGCGTCTTCGCCTGCTCCACGAGCAGCGCGATGTGCTCCGGCATCAGCGTCGAGGAGAGCGAGCGATCCGTCGCGAGGTGCACGATGCTCGCGCCGTTCTGGAAGATGTGCCAGCCGCCGGGGTCGAGCCGCTCGGCGTAGCCGCGCGAGAGCCCGAACCCCGGACGTCCGGAGCAGATCGCGAGGTGGATCCCCGCCGCGCGCACGCGCTCCGCGGCGGCCCAGCTTTCGGCGAGCACGACACCGCCGGTTCCGACGAGCGTGCCGTCGACGTCGATGCAGACGAGGCGAACCATGCGCGGAAGCTAAGGGCGCGCCACGGGCCGAGCCAATGAGAGGCGCCCGGATCCCCCACGGCGTCTGGCGGCGCCAGCACGAAAGTTGAGGGTCGGTGCAGGGCGCGATGTCGCGCGATGCATCCGCAGAAGGAGAGACCGATGCGAACCCATCTCTGCCTCACGCTCGCCGTCACCATCAGGCTCGCCGGCGCATGCCGGTCCCCCGATCTCGTCGCTCCCGCCTCACGCGTAGGCCCGCCACTGGCCGCCGTCGCGAACGAGCCTGACGCGCTCGCGATCTCGTCGAACATCCAGGCGACGCACACACCGTTCGGAACGGTCATCGATCCCGTCTATGGGAGCGGCGATCCGACGTCGCCCGCGTACACGACGCTCGTCGGCTACAGCCGCGCCGCGGACGCGGCGATCTGGACGGGGCACTATCTCGCCGCGGAAGCCTTCCGCTACAACGTGACGGGGAGCGCGGATGCGCTCGCGAACGTGAAGCGCGAAGTCGACGCGATCGGCGCGCTGATCGAGATTCCCGGCACCGGGGTGCTCGCCCGCTTCGCCGCGCCGGCGAGCTCGCCGTGGACGGCGGGGATCGTCACGGGAGAATCGCAGCACGGGATCTACGAGGGCGTCTGGAACGGCGCGACCCAGTGCTGGCTCGGCAACACCTCGCGCGACCAGTACACCGGCGTCTTCTTCGGGCTCGCCGTCGCCTACGACATGGTGCCCGACGCGAAGCTTCAGAAGCAGATCGGCAAGAACATCTCGCGCATGCTCGACTTCCTCCTCGCGAACGGCTGGAACGTTCCGATGCCGCCGGAGCCGGTGAGCACCGTCTGTCCGCATGGAAGCGCATACGACGTCGTGAGCACGACGTTCCTGCAGCGTCCCGACCAGCGACTCGCCTTCCTGCAGATCGGGCGGCACGTCAACCCGAAGCGCTTCGACGCGGCGTATCTCGCCGAGCGCTCGGCCTCCGCGCCCGAGGTGTCGCTCCCCGTGCTGACGGAGTGCCAGGATCCGCACGGGAGCTACTACAAGTTCAACCTCGACTACGCGAACCTGTACAACCTGGTGCGCCTCGAGGAGCCGACATCGCCCTATCGCGCGCTGTACCTGAACGCGTACCAGACGCTGCGCGGCTGCACGGGAACGCACCAGAACGCGCACTTCGACGCGATCGACCGCGCGCTCACCGGTCCCGACGCGGCGCGTGACGCCGAGACGCAGGATCTGCTCGGGCTCTGGCTCGACCGGCCACGGCGCGACTACTACAAGGACCTGAGCACGACGTATCCGGTGTGCGGCGGCCGTGCCTGCTCGCCGATCCCGGTGAACGATCGCGTCAACACCGACTTCCTCTGGCAGCGGAGTCCCTTCCAGCTCTCCGGCGGGAAGGACGGAACGATCGAGACGGCGGGCATCGACTACATCCTCCCGTACTGGATGTC
>DATAIN010000835.1:0-3251 GCA_036262635.1 Gemmatimonadaceae bacterium
GAGGGGCGGGCGATCGCGCCACACGATCTCTGGAGCGCGTGGACGTGGTCGCTCCCGATCGTGCTGCCGCTCGCGGCGACGCTCGTTCTCTACGCGTTAGGCGTGCGCACGCTGTGGGCGCGCGCGGGCCGGGGACGGGGAGTGCGGCGCTGGGAGGCGGGAGCTTTCGCGCTCGGCTGGCTCTCGCTCGTCGTCGCGCTCGTCTCGCCCCTGCATGCGCTCGGCGAAGCGCTCTTCTCCGCGCACATGGTCCAGCACGAGCTGCTGATGACGATCGCCGCGCCACTGCTCGTGCTCGGGCGGCCGGTGGTGCCCGCGCTGTTCGCGCTCTCGCCGCCGTGGCGCCGCCGCGTGACCGGGTGGACGGCGAGCGTTCCCTTCCAGCGCGTCTGGACCGCGGTGGCGCGGCCGCTCGCCGCCTGGGCGCTGCACGCGATCGCGATCTGGGGCTGGCACGTGCCCGGGCTCTACGAAGCGACGCTCGACAACGCCTTCCTGCACGCGCTGCAGCATCTGTCCTTCCTCGGCACCGCGCTGCTCTTCTGGTGGACGGTGCTCCATCCCGCCTGGTCGGCGCGCGGCGTCGCGATGATCTCGCTCTTCACGACGATGCTGCATACGGGCGCGCTCGGCGCGATCATCGCCGTCTCGCCGACGCTCTGGTTCCCCGCGTACGCGGCGACGACGCTTCCGTGGGGACTGACCCCGCTCGACGACCAGCAGCTTGGCGGAATGATCATGTGGATCCCGGGCGGCGCGGCCTATCTCGTCGCCGCGCTCGCGCTGCTCGCGAGCTCCCTGCGCGAGTCGGAGCGGCGGGCGAGACCGTGGGGCGAAGACCTCGGGCTGGAGGCAGGATGGCGCGCATCGTGAGAGACGCTCGAAGTGGCATCCGATTCGCAGCGCTGCTTGCCGCCTTCGTCGCGGCGGGCGCGTGCGACCGCGCCGACGATCACCTGTCGATGATCGCCGGCGGCGATGCCGCGCGTGGGCGCAGCATCATCAAGAAATACGGCTGCAACACCTGCCACACCATCGCCGGTGTGCAAGGTGCCGACGGCCTCGTCGGTCCGCCCCTCACGGGGATCGCGCAGCGGATGTACATCGGCGGGGTCACGACCAACACGCCCGAGCACATGATCGCCTGGATCCAGAATCCGAAGCAGTTCGACTCGAAGACGGCGATGCCTGACGTCGGGGTGACGCGTCGCGACGCCGTCGACATCGCGAGCTACCTGTACACGCTCAAATGAGCGCCCGGAAGAGCGACGCCCCGACGCACCTCGACGAGGAAGGCCACGAGACCTGGGCCGACGCGGAGACGCAATACAAGGCCAGGGAGGAGGAATCACTCGACGCGGCGACGACCCACGAGGTCGTTCGCCGCGAGGCGCAAAAGGAGCTCGACCGATCGCCCGCCGCCCTCGCCTGGTCGGGCCTCGCCGCCGGATTGGCGATGGGCTTCACCCTCGTCACCGAGGGAGTCCTCCGCGCGCATCTCCCCGATGCGGAATGGCGACCCCTCGTCACGAAGCTCGGCTACGCCGTCGGGTTCCTCATCGTGATCCTCGGCAGCCAGCAGCTCTATACCGAGAACACCCTCGAGCCTGTGGTGCCGCTCCTCAACAAGCCGACGCGGGAGCGCTTCACGAAGATGCTGCGGCTCTGGGGGATCGTCTTCCTCGCCAACGTCGTCGGGACGCTGCTCTTCTCCCTCTATGCCGCGCGCACGAGCGCGTTCGACGAGAAGCTGAAGGCCGCGTTCCTCGCCATCGGGCTCGAGGCGCTCGAGCCGAGCCCGGGGACGATCTTCCTCAAGGCGATCGCCGCCGGAATGATCATCGCGCTGATGGTCTGGATGCTGCCGGCGGCGAAGACCGCCCACATCTGGGTGATCGGCGTGATGGCCTGGCTCGTCGGCGCGGCGAGCCTCTCGCACGTCATCGTCGGCTCGGTCGAGACGAGCTATCTGATGTGGCGAGGCGCGGCCTCGGTCGGTGAATACCTCGGCCACTTCATGCTGCCGACGCTCCTCGGCAACACCATCGGGGGCGTCGCGCTCGTGGCGCTGATCAACCACAAGCAGGTGACGGCGGGGGAGAGCTAGCGCAGCTCGGGCAGCTCGGCGATGCGGGCGGCGAGATCCCATGGATCGCCGCCCGTTCGGTTGGTCAGGAGCACGATGGTCAGTCGCCGCGAGGGGATCTTCAGGATCGCGTTGGTGAATCCTCGCGTCTCGCCGTGGTGGCGCAGTCGCACCCCGCTCGCCGAGTCGTCGACGAACCAGCCGAAGCCGTACCCGCTCCGTCGCCCGTCGGTGAGCGTCGCCGCCGTCCATGCTTCGCCCTGCGCCTTCTCGCTCACCAGCGTGTGCGCGTCGAGCGCGCGATCCCAGCGCGCCAGGTCGGCGATCGAGGTGTAGATCCCGCCGTCGCCGAGCACCGCGCTGGTCGAGCTCTGATCGGTGCGGACCCAGCGCCCATCGCGCTCGCTGTAGCCGAACGCGCGCCGGGGGACCGTGGAGACTCCTTCCTCGAACGCGACCGAGCCGTTCATCCCGAGCGGCGTGAAGATCCGATCTCGGAGGAAGCTCGCGAACGACGCTCCGGAGGCGCGCTCGACGATGAGCGCGAGCAGCGCATAGCCCGTGTTGCTGTAGCGGTAGGACGACCCGGCCGGAAAGTACAGGCTGTCCGCGTGCGCGATCAGGGCGGGGACGTCGCGGTCGTGCACCTGCGTCGTCTGACTGTCGGGAACGAAGTCCTCGTACGCGGGCAGGCCGGAGGTGTGCGTGAGCAGCTGCCGGATGGTCACGCCTCGTGCGCAGGCGGGAAGCTGCGGAAGAAAGCGCGAGACGCTGTCGTCATAGCGGAGTGCACCGTCGGCTGCGAGGAGCAAGATCGCCGTCGCGGTGAACTGCTTGGTGAGCGAGGCGAGTCGGTAGTTCGTCTCCGGCGTCGCGGGCGTGCCCGCCGCGAGATCCGCGAGCCCGTACGAGCGGGACACGATCGTGCGTCCATCGCGCACGACGAGGACGCTTGCGCCAGGCGCACCGGGTCGTGCGTACGCGGCGAGGAGTGAGTCGATGCCGCGCTGCAGCGAGGACATGTCGGAGGGCCCGCGGGAGGGAAGGGCGCAGCTCGAAGCGAGCAATGTGGCGCCGGTTACAACGACGAGGCGGCCGGCCGCCGGGCGCGCGGAACGGGGAGTGATCACGCGCCAAACTACCGACGCGGCGCTTCTCTTTCCAC
>DATAIN010000836.1:0-2969 GCA_036262635.1 Gemmatimonadaceae bacterium
GACGATGTACGCGATCGCGTTGCGCACCGGCGCCGGCATCGCGCTCCACAGCTCGCCGGTCGCGTCGTCGCGGATGTAGACGATCTCGCCCGGCGGATCGCTCACCGGATCGTTCTGCCAGGGCGTCAGCCGGTAGAAGTAGCTCGTCTCCGCCCAGGTGCAGCCCGCGCCGCGTTCGCTGACGAGGAACCCGCCGCGCTCGTTGGCGATGCAGTTCACCCACGGCGCGGGCGGCACCTCGTCGCCCTGGACGCGGATGAAGTAGTCGTTGTCGCGCGTCAGCCCGCCGTAGCCGTTGTCGAAGAGCAGCGGGTCCTGCACGCGCGGCTCCGAGAGAACCGGGATCCCGCGCGACGGCGTCGGGCGGTCGCCGTGAACCCGCCCGGTCGTGCGATCGTCCTTGCCGCCGTTGCCGGCGATGGCGGGGAGATGGCGTGGCGTGACGTGCAGCCGCGCGCGCTGTGCGGCGAGGGTGTCGGAGAGCGAGTGCTGCGCCGGCTGGCGGCCGACGATCTCCTCCTCGACGATGCCGTCGAGGATCGTCTCGTCCGGGGTGCGCGCCGCGTCGAGGATCTTCGCGAGCGAGCGGCCGTCGCAGGGAACGTTTACGCGTGCGGTCGCGCGAAGCATGAGCAGCGTCTCCGCGGAGAGCAGCTCCTGCCGCCGCACGTACACGCCGCCCGCGCGGTCGACGTTCCCCGCGTCGCTCGACGCGAAGATCGCCGCGGTGATGCGATCGCCGAGGTCCTGCAGGTACGTCGGCGGATGGGTGTTGAGGACGACGAGGTCGACCATCATCCCGCGGCGGCGCCAGTAGTAGTGCGCCGTGAGCAGCTGCCGCAGCGTGGGCAGCCCTTCCGGGGACGAGATGGTCGCGAGGAGGATCGGCCAGTCGCCGGAGAGGCCGACCGTCCACAGCAGCGGCTGCGAGCCGCGATTGGCGACCAGATCCTCCGGCGCCGCGCGGAGCGCGGACGCCGAGTAGAAGAGGTGGCCGGCGAGCTCCTGGAAGACGGCGGCGTCGGTGGGCGTGATGCCGAGCTCGCGCAGCTCCACCTGCGTGGCGGTCCAGGCGAGATCGAGCGCGCGCTGCGCCGCGTGCGGGTGATGGTAGCGGTCCGCGAGCTGGAAGCAGCGCTCGCGGCTGTCGGCGACCAGGGTGGTGAAGGCGACCGACGCCGAGCGCCCTGGCGCGACGCGGACGCGCGTGCGCAGCGCGAAGATCGGGTCGAGGACCGCGCCGGTGCTCATCGAGAGCTCGCTCTCCTGGTCGAGCGCGACCGGGTCGCGCGTGGTCCGCCCGCGGCCGACGAACTTCGCGCGATCGGTCTCGCAGGTGACCTTGCCGACGCGCTCCGGCCCCGAGTCCACGACGTGCACGCACCAGAGCGACTTCTCGGTCGCGGCGCGGGGGCGGCGCGTCGCGGTGATCGCGGTGCACCACTCGTGGTACTCGGTCTCGACGAAGAGATTCGCGAACGCCGGGTGCGTGCGGTCGGCAGCGGGTGTCGTGAGGACGATCTCGCCATAGCTCGTCAGCTCGAACTCGCGCGTCTCGCTGGTGTTGTTGGTGATCGTCACCCGCCGCACTTCGGCCGAGTCCTCGGGGACGACGGTCACCTCGGTGCGGGTGTCGATGCCGTGGTCGGCGCGGTGGAAGGTGACGCGATCGGTGGCGAGCAGGGCGCGATACCAGTCGGCGCGCACCGCGGTGGGCTGGTGCGTCGCCGACCAGACGTGGCCGCGGCCGACGTCGCGGATGTAGCAGAACTGTCCCGTGGCGTCGCGCGTGCCGTCGGCGCGCCAGCGGGTGACGGAGAGGTCCCCGTAGCGGCTGTACCCCGCGCCGCAGTTGCTGACCATGATGGTGTACGGCAGGTGGCCGAGCAGGGCGACGCGCGGCTGCGGGGTATCGGGCGTGTCGATCTCGCGGACCGCGGGACGCTCGAGCTCCGGGTTGGGGAGTCCTTCGTCGGGGCGCGCCTCCTGCGGCTCCTGGAGGACGAGGCGGCGCGGGATGCGCTCGTGGAGCAGCAGCTCCGCCGAGCGCACGAGCGGATCGCTGTGGAAGCGGCGCTGCCACATCGCGTCACGGAGCGCGTTCGCGATCGAGACGAAGGCCATCCCGATGTGATGCGCCATGAAGGTGCGGACGAGCGAGTAGCGCTCGCCGGGATCGGGGCGCGTGTAGTCGAGCGCGTCGACGAAGCCGAACCTGCCTAACGCGCCGCGCCGCTCGAGCCGGGCGAGGTTGGCGAGGGAGACCCGGGAATCGACCATCATCGCCATCGCGGTCGCATAGGGGGCGATGACGAGGTCGCGGCCGAGCCCGCGCTTGAGGGCGAGGTTCGGCACGCCGAAGGCGCGGTACTGATAGGTGAGCTGCCGGTCGCGCAGGTTGTACGCGCTCTCGCTGATCCCCCAGGGCACGTCGCGCTCGTCGGCGTAGGCCATGTGCCGGCGGACGGCGCCGTGGTACGTCTGGTCGAGGACGGTGAAGGGGAAGGTCTGCATGACGAGCACCGGCATCAGGTACTCGAACATGCTCCCGCTCCAGCTCACGAGCGCGGTGGCGCCGTCGGCGTGGGTGAGGGTGCGTCCCAGCCGGAACCAGTGCTCGACGGGAACGTCGTTCTTCGCGATCGCGACGAAGCTGGCGAGGCGCGCCTCGGAGGCGAGGAGGTCGTAGAAGGACGCGTCGCGCTGGTGGTTGGTGAGCGAGTAGCCGATGGAGAAGAGCTTCCGCCGCTCGTCGTAGAGGAAGCGGAAGTCCATCTCCATCGCGTAGTCGTAGGCGCGCCCGGCGATCGCCTCGAGCCGCGCGACGAGCTCGGAGGCGGCCGTCGAGGTGCGCGCGATCTCGCGGAGGGAGGGGAACTCCCCCGCCTTGTCCGGGGGCGCGATGCCCGCCGCGGCGATGCGGCCGAGCCGCGTCTTCTCGTCGGCGAGACGGGCGACCGTCCAGTCGA
>DATAIN010000837.1:0-3715 GCA_036262635.1 Gemmatimonadaceae bacterium
ACGTCCGGCGCGGGAACATCGGAGTCGGGACCGAGGGTGTTGATGATCCCCGCGGTGTAGCGCCGGGTGAGCCGCTCGAGCTCGGAGACGCTCATCTTCAGCGGGTCGCAGATCACGCCCCCCTTCGCGCCTCCGAAGGGGAGGTTCACCACCGCGCACTTCCAGGTCATCCACGCCGCGAGCGCCTTCACCTCGTCGAGCGTGACGTTCATGTCGAAGCGGATCCCGCCCTTCGCCGGACCGCGCGAGGTGTTGTACAGCACGCGATAGCCGGTGTAGACCTCCACCTCCCCGTTGTCCATCAGCACCGGAACCGAGATCGTGATCTCCTTTTCGGCGTGGCGGAGCACCTTGTAGAGCCCCGGCTCGAGATCGAGCAGCTCCGCGGCGCGGTCGAACCGGGACATCATCGCCTCGAAGGGGTTCTCCTCGTTGAGGAAACGGTCCTTGTCCGGGCGGACGATCTTGTCGGTCGGGAGGCGAAGGTCAGAAGCCATGGATTTGGCGGAAGGCCGGAGGTCCGGCGCGGTGTCAGTAGGTCGATCGTGCGGCAAGCAGCGCGTCGAGCACGGTATCGAGCAGGTCGCTCCCCTGCTCCACCACAACGTGCTGAGAAACATACCATAACCGCGACGCCTCGGCAGGCCAATGGGGGGCCAGCTTCACCGCGTCCTTGAGCGTGCAGACGACGATGTCCGCGTCCGGCGCTTCGAGCGCGAGGCGGCGCGCGTCACCGTCGGTGAACTCGTAGTGGTCGGGAAACACGCTGGGCGTCACGCGAGCAGCGCCCGCCTGCTCGAGCTGCGCGACGAATGAGCGTGGATCGGCGATCGCGGCGATCGCGTGGACATTCTTTCCGGCCAGCACGGCGAGGGGCGCGCTCCCGGTTCCCCGTGCATCTCGCAGCTCGTCGGGCAGGAGTGCGACGATCGCCACCTGCAGCGAAGGCACTGCGCGGCGAAGGGCGTCGCTCACCGCCGCAGCTGCCCCGCTCGACGCGGCCTTGCGCGTGACGATGGCGAGCGTCGCGCGACGAAGCGCGCGCAGCGGCTCACGCCAGGGCCCGGCGGGGAGAAGGCGGCGCTGGTCGGTCCAGCTTTCGGTGCTCACGAGCACGATATCGGCGGAGCGCTGCGCGCGGCGATGCTGGAAGGCGTCGTCGAGCACCGCAACGTCGGCGCCGAGGACTCGGGCGCGGGCGACGCCGGCCACGCGATCCGGCGACACGACCACCGGCACGCTCGGGTTGAGCGTGGCATGCACGAGCGGCTCGTCGCCGCCGTAGCCACGAAGCACGATCGCGGGCTTTCCGCCCAGATCGCGCAACCGTGCCGCGATGTGCGCGGAGACGGGTGTCTTCCCGGTCCCCCCGACGCTGAGATTTCCGACGCTGATCGAGGGGAGCGCGGTTCGTCGCGCAGGGAGCAACCCGAGATCGTACAGCGCGCCGCGCGCCGCGACGACGCCACGATAGAGGCCCTCGGCCGGCGCCAGCGCGAGTCTCGCGACACGGGCAACCATGTCGTCACCGCGCCAGATGCGCTCCACCGCGCTCTCAGCTCGCGAGCGCGACACGCTCGGCGTCCTCCATCAGGCGCTGGAAGCGCGCGGCTTCATCCGCGGCTCCGCGAAGATCGGTGGTCTCGACGCGGGCCGGGTCGCCGTACGCGACGATGATGCGAGTGAACGGCTTCGGGATCATGAAGCCATCCCAGCTCCGCAGGCGCCAGGTGGATCGCGGAACGACGGCGATCGGGATGATCGCCGCGCCGGTGCGCTGCGAGGCGACGAGGGCGCCGGCGGCGTAGCTCTTCGCGGGACCGCGCGGCCCGTCGGGAGTCACGGCCACGTCCCTTCCCTCGTTCAGCGTGCGAACCAATCCGAGCAGCGCTCTCCCCGCCCCGCGCGTCGTCGAGCCGCGCACCGTGTGATAGCCGAGGGCAGCGGCGATGCGGGCGATGATCTCCCCGTCGCGATGCTCGCTGATCAGGATCGCCACGCCCTCGTTCCGGTGGTGGTAGAGGAGCGGCAGCATCTGCCCGTGCCAGAGCGAGAAGATCACCGGTCGGCGTGCCGCGCGCTCCGCGTCGAGTCCAGCTCCGTTGATGATCCGGTACCGCCAGGTCGCGGCGAGCGCGCGGATCACGAGCACGCCGGCGCGCACCGTCCAGCGGAGTTTGGCGCTGGTCCGCGGGGCGTCGTCCGCCGCGGCGCGCGCGGTCATCGCACCATCTCGAGCGCCATGCGGGCGACGCGCGCCGCCGCGCCGGGCGTGCCGAGCTTCGCGCGCACCTCGGCGAGGCCGTTCACCACTTCGGCGCGGCGCGGACTCTGGCGCGACAGAAGGCGCTCGAGCTCGTCGCTCACCGCGCTCGGGACGAGTGCGTCCTGCACGAACTCGCGCGCCACCTCGCGCCCCGCCACGACGTTCACGAGGCCGATGTGCGGGATCTTCACTAGATGACGCGCGATGCGATACGTCCACCCGCTCGTACGATACGCGACGACGAGCGGGCACCCCGCGACCGCGGCCTCGAGCGTGGTCGTCCCGCTCTTGCACATCGCCGCGTCGGCCGCGCGGAGCACGGGAAACGACGCACCGCGGACCATCGGAAAGGGACAGCGTCCGGGATCGATGTCGATGGTCGCCGCGACGCTGACGACGATCTGGAGATCGGGGACGCGCCGTCGCATCTCCTCCCCGGTCGCGACGAAGTCGTCGAGATGGCGCGCGATCTCCTGCGCACGGCTCCCGGGAAAGAGCGCGAGCACCGGGCGCGCCGCGTCGAGCCCGAGCTGTCGTCGCGCCTCCTCGCTCGACGGGAGGCTCTGCGCGCGGTCGAGCAGCGGATGGCCGACGAACTGCGCGTCGATGCCGTGGTCGCGGAGCAGCTTCTCCTCGAACGGCAGGATCGGCGCGGCGCGCGTGACGACCTCCGCCATCTTCGAGAGACGGCCCGCCCCCCACGCCCACACCTGGGGGGTGATGAAGTAGAGCACCGGTACTCCGGCCTCGTGTGCGGCCGTCGCCAGCTTCAGGTTGAAGCCCGGATAATCGATGAGGACCAGCAGGCCGACGCGCCCGCCGTCCATGCGCGCGCGAAGCGTCCGCAGCAGCGCCCAGTGCTTCGGGATGTGCGCGAGCACCTCGACGAATCCCATCACCGCGAGATTGTCCACGCGCTCGAGCAGCTCGACGCCGGCGGCCTCCATCCGCCCGCCGCCGATCCCGACAAGCGGGCGATCGGGTGCGAGCGCGCGCAGCTGTTCCGCGAGTGCGCCACCGTGCAGGTCGCCGGACGCTTCGCCGGCGATGATCATGATCTCGCGCACGCCGTCAGCGCGGGCGCTGTGGCGCGGCCCCCGACAACGCCGGAAGGGTGCGCTCGATCTCGCGCACGATCTGCAGCGCCACGTCGAGCGCCTCCCGGCCGTCCTCGCCCGTCACCGCGACGGGTGCGCGCCCCTGCACCGCCGCCAGGAAGCTCTCGAACTCGAGCCGCAGCGGCTCGCCTTCCGGTGCCTCCAGCGGCACCCGCTCGACGAACGACTCGAGCGCGAGCGGTGCCCGCGCCAGCTCGGCGAGATCGACGTCCTGGCGCAGCCGGAAGAACTCGCCGCTGCCTGTCCCCAGGTCGAGTGAGAGATACCCGCTCTGCTGGAAGATCCGGACTTTCCGCATCCGCTCGCGCGAGACGCGGCTCGCCGTGATGTT
>DATAIN010000838.1:0-2238 GCA_036262635.1 Gemmatimonadaceae bacterium
GTAGCTGCCGAAGTCGTTGTTCCGGTACCAGGAGAGGTCGCGTCCCGCCTCGTCGATCGGCCATGGCGCATGCTCTCCCGCGTGGCCGACGTGCGCGGTGCCCGGGAAGACGAACTGGAGGTTCCCGGCGACCTTGATGCCCGCGTTCATCCAGGTGTAGTACGGCTGCTCGAGGGGCGACGCGTTGTACCAGAACGAGGTCGTGCTGAACATCGCGTCGTCGCGGCCGAGCCGGATCTCGATGCGCCAGACCGAGCGGGTGAGCAGGTCGAGCGCGCCGATCACGCAGCTCGCGCTCCCGTCGGCGTTGGTGCGCGTGAGATAGTCGACCGGTGTCGCGACGTTAGGCGTATGGCCGTAGATCCCGTAGTTCGCCTCGATTCCGCCGCTCGTCCACGGGCCGCGCATCGCGACGTCGCGAAACTTCACCGTGTGGTTGAAGTAGATGAACGGCCGGTTGGAGCGCTTGTCGATCGCGGTCCAGATCTTTCCACCGATCTCGGGGAGGATCATCACCCGCAGATGGGCGTTCTCGAGCTCCACCACCTTCCACGACCGCTGCTCGGCGGCGTGGGTGAAGCCGTCGAAGCGGAAGTACGGGTAGATGCGCCCGACGACGGGGATCGGGTTCGGGTCGCCGAACGGATACGTCGGAAAGACGCGCTGATACTCGCGCACCGTGGCGCGCGGCGCTTGCGCGGGGAGCGCGGCGGCCGTCAGGCAGATGCCGAGCGTCAGGCCGAACGATGCGCGCATCATCGGGCGATGCGTGGCCCGGCCGTCACCGCCGCGACTGGAACAGCTCCACCGGATTCCCGGACGGGTCATCGATGATCACCTGTGCACCGCCGGGACCGCTCACGATCTCCGGCGTGCGGAAGGGCACCTTCGCTCCGCGCAGTCGCGCGACCTCCGCGGCGAGATCGGGCACCTCGAGGTGCACCCGATTCCAGCCGCCCGCCGTTTGCGTGCGACCGTCCGGGAGCGGGCGCTTGCCCGAGCTCCCGTCACCGCTCAGCAGCAGCCGCACGCCGTCGCGCACGACCGACGTGAACGCCGGCGATGCATCGTGCTCCATGGTGAATCCGAGCAGCGTCGTGTAGAAACGCACCGCCGCCGGGACGTCGTCGATGATGTATCGCACGCTGACGCTGGACATCGCAGACTTTTCCTGTCGGCCTCCGCAATGATGTCGCGCGGGCGCCGTCGCCGTCAGGTGGCCCGCCCCTTCGCGAGCACCACCGACACCTCCGCCTGGCGCGCCGACACCCCCGACCAATAGCGCGCGAGGAGCGCCGCCGCGTCGGCCGGCGGGACGAGCGCGTAGCCGTGCGCCCGATAGAACGCGATCGCCCACGTCGCGTCGGCCCACGTGCCGATGAGGATGGGACGTCCCGCGACCCCGTCGAGCGCTTCGAGATGGTCGAGCAGCGCGCCGCCGATGCCGCGTCCCTGCGAGTCCGGTCGCACGTAGGCGTGCCGGACGAGGACGACGTCGCGAACGGGCTGGATCCCCATCACGCCGCGAAGCTCGCCGGCTTCGTGCTCGGGATCCTCGTAGCCCCAGAACGTGACACCGGCCGCGACGTCGCGCGCGAGCTGCTCGGCGGTCATGTACGGCTCGTGCCAGCAGTCGCCGGGAATCACGCCGCGATAGCGCGCCGCCGCCGCGTTCACGATCGCGAGGATCGCATCGCGCTCGTCAGGCCGGCAGCGGCGGATGTTCGTCAGCAGATGTCGGCTCCCGTCGTGACGCCGCAGCGAATGCACTCGGCGCGTCACCGCGCGAGTATGCCGATCGATTCGAGCCACCGCTCGACCAGCGGCGGCCACTCGGTGATCGGCGCGCTCGTCCGCCGGAGGGCGAATGCGTGGCCCCCCTTCACGTACACGTGCATCTCGGCGGGGATGCCCGCCTTTCGCAGCGCCCGGTAATAGACCAGCGAGTTCTCCACCGGGTCGACCGGGTCGTCCTCCGCCTGGAGCAGGAACGTCGGCGGCGTGCGCGCACTGACGCGAATGTCTGGGTTCAGCGCGAAGTTGCGCTCGGGCACCGCGAGATGGCCGGGATAGAGCGCGATCGCGAAATCGGGGCGACAGCTCACCGTGTCCGCCGCGTCCACCGGCGCATAGAGCCGCTTCGCGGAGTGCGTGCTGATCGCGGCGACCAGGTGCCCGCCGGCGGAGAAGCCGAGCACTCCGATCTTGCGCGGGTCGATGCCGTCTTGCGCTGCCCGC
>DATAIN010000839.1:0-10626 GCA_036262635.1 Gemmatimonadaceae bacterium
GCCACTGCCTGGTCGCGGCCGTGACGATCGCGGCGACGACCAGCAGGCCCACGACAGGGCTGCGGAACTGCGCGCCGACGAGCGAGAGCACCGAGGCGCGCTCGGGCTCGCCGAGCACGTTCGGCCCGTCGCGCGCGAGTCGGCGCGCCGCCTCGGCGGAGGTGAGACCGGCGCGATTGCTCTCGACGACGGCGAGCACCTCACCTTGCCGCATCGCGTGCCAGGGACGCGCCGCGTCGCTCACGTCACCCGTCGGCTCAACGGCGGGAGGCTCTCGCACCATGTCGCTCGTCGCCACCCTCCTCCACCAGTCGGTGACGAGCGAAGTATACGACGCGCCCGAGGCGCGGCTGTCGGGAGAGCACACGGCGCGGCGTAGTCGGCGTGCCACTCTCGCGCGGCAGAATCTCGGAGCCGGCTGTGGGGAGAACCCTCACGCGATGGAACTTCGTCGTGGGCGCGATTTATGAACTGGCCTGTGCGGCGGCTCCACTCCGGCGCCGCCACACTGGAGGTCTCGAGGGCGTGAGCACGATCGGCTCGTACGTATCGCGGAACCAGCGCCTCCCGGCGGCGCGGCGACATCTCGCGCTGCTCGCCCTCGTCCTGTCCGCAACGAGTGGAGCAAGCTGCATGTTCACGCGCCCCAATCGCGCAATGGTCGGCGCACCGCCGGCGGTGCTCGCCGCGAAGACCGTCGCCTTCCCGAGCGGGTCGGGGAGCGTGATCAGCGCGTGGTTCGCGCGCGGCCGCGCGGGCGGGGGCGGCGTGCTGCTGCTGCACGGCGTCGGCGCCGACCGGCGTGTGATGCTCGACCCCGCGCGCTTCCTTCACGCCGCGGGCTACACCGTGCTCCTTCCCGACTTCCAGGCGCACGGCGAGAGCATCGGCGAGCACATCACCTTCGGCGCGCTCGAGTCGCGCGACGCGCTCGCCGCGCTCGCCTTCCTCCGCGGCCAGCTTCCGGGAGAGCGCGTCGGCATCGTCGGCGTGTCGATGGGAGGCGCGGCCGCGGTGCTGGCTTCGGAGCACGGGCTGGAGGCGAACGCGTACGTCCTGGAGTCGATGTACCCGACGATCCGCGACGCGGTGCGCGACCGGCTCCGCGTCTGGCTCGGCCCGATCGGACCCGCGTTCGGACCCGCGCTCATCGGCATCGTCGGAGCGCAGACGGGCGTCGCCGCCGACTCGCTGCGACCGATCGAGCAGATCGCGCACCTCGGCGCGCCGGTGCTCATCGCCGCGGGAACGCGCGACCGCTACACGCCGCTCGACGAATCGGAGGCGCTCTTCGCCCGCGCGGCCGAGCCGAAGGAGTTCTGGGCGGTGGCCGGTGCGGGTCACGTCGATCTCTACGCCTACGCGAGCGCGGAGTACGAGCTGCGTGTCGGCGGGTTCCTCGCCCACTACCTGCGGCCGAGCGCAGGGACTGGCGACGACGCGGTGACGGGTCTCGCCCCACGCTGACCGGCCGCGTGCCCCAGCCCGAACAGCCGCCTGCCGATCGCCGAGCGCTGGAGCAGCTCGGCGGCGCCTAACGTTCCACCGGCGCTGAGCACGGCGACGAGCGCGATCTGAGCGGCGAGCGGGATCCGCGCCCGCACGACGAGCACGGCCGCGGCGATCACGATCGGCTGGTGCACGAGATACCAGGTGTAGGAGCGATCGCGCGCGAAGGCGAGGAAGCGCGTATCGCGCCGCAGCCAGCGCCGTGCCGCACCGACCGCGGCGACGATCCACGCCCACGCCGCTGCTCCATAGAGCGACCAGAACGCGAGGTATCCCGCCGCGTACGGCTCGGGGAGGCCGTAGGGAATCACGCCGCGCCAGGCGAGCGCCCAGAGCGCGGCCGCCATGAGCCCCGCGAGCACCGCTGCATGCTGCCAGCGCTCGTCGATGAGCCGCGCGAGCAGCGGCTCCGCGGCGATCATGTAGCCGTACACGAAGGCGACGGCGAGGATGCCGTGGTTCGCCCAGTCGACGGTGAGCGCGCCGCGCGACGAGAGGAGCCACCAGAGCACATGCCGCTCGAGCACGAGCGGCGCCGCGAGCCAGAGCAGCCCGAACGGGCCACCGCACCAGTGCGCGAGCCGGTTCAGCAGCCGGCGGCCGCGCGGCGTCCGCCAGTAGACGAAGAGCGGGAGCGCGGCGAGCGAATACGCGAAGAGGTGCGCCAGGAACCAGAGATGGTGCCAGGAGAAGTTGCCGGTCGGATAGATCCCGTCGAGGAAGTGGGGATAGAACGCGAGCAGAGAACCCTCGAACTGTCCGCGGAAGCGGCGCTCCATCCACACCTGCACCGGCACGAGCAGCGCGATGCCGATGACGAGCGGGATCAGCACGCGGGTGAATCGCTCGCGCACGTAGCGCGCGACGTCGCGCCGGCGCAGCGCGTGCCAGGTGCTCGCCCCGGCGACGACCATGAGCAGCGGCATGATCCACGGCGCGAAGAGCACGACGAGCTCTCCGGCGAACCGGCTGCGCGCGGGACTCGTGACGTGCCACTCGTCCCACGGGTTGAACACCTCGCAGACGTGCACCGCGACGACCGCGACGATGACGAGCACGCGCAGCCAGTCGAGGGTGAGATCACGTGCGGCCGGACGCTGCTCGCGATTCATGCGTCACCATGCGATGCCCCCTCCGAACGTGCAGTCGTCCTTTCCCCGACACAAGGGCTGCGTTCGGCCGACAGACGATGCGGCGTCCTCACGAGAAACTTGTTCCGTCACGCCTTACCGCGAGGTAACGATGCCCCTCGATCTCCGGCCGGCCGAGTCGGCGGACACGTCGCTCGCGTCGGGATATCATCCCGGTGCCACCCCATCGCTGCTGCTCGCCTTCGACGACGCGCCGGCGAGCAAGGCCGCGGCGCGGCTCGCATTCGACCTTGCCGAGAAGCGGATGGCGAGCGTCCGCGCGCTGCAGGTGATCGACACGCGACCCGTGCCGATTCCGCCGCCGCTCGACGTGGCCCTCGCGGTCGCCGACGCCGCGTATGGCGCGGCCATCCAGGACGAGCGGAGGATGGTCACCGAGGTGGAGCTCGCGAAGGCGATCGGGCACGCGGTGGACTGGCCCGTCGCGGTGCGGCTCGGCATGCCGAGCGAGACGATCCTGCACGAGGCGCAACAGGAAGGGGTGACGCTCATCGCGCTCGGCCTCCATCACCATGGCGTGATCGAGCGCGCGACGCGCAACGACACCGTCCACGACATCCTGCGCGCCACGACCGTCCCGGTGCTCGCGGCCACGGTCGATCTCCACGAGCTGCCGCGCCGCATCGTCGTCGGGATGGACTTCAGCGAGGCGAGCGTGTATGCCGCGCGCGTCGCCCGGGACCTGCTCGCGGACGAGGGTCGGCTCGTCCTCGTCTACGTGACCCCGTCCTTCGCCTATGGAATCGAAGAGGGGGAGCAGCTCATCCGGAAGCTCGGCGTGAGCGCGGCGTTCGAGCAGGTGCGCGAGGCGATCGGCGCGCGCGGCGGGATGACGGTGGAGAACGTGGTGCTGGACGGGACGCTGACCCGCAACATCGCCGCGACGCTGCGCCAGTTCGTCGAGGAGACCGGGGCCGATCTCGTCGCGTTAGGCGCGCGCCGCCACGGGCGGCTCGAGCGCTGGGTGGTGGGCAGCGTGACGTCGGACTTCGCGCGGGAAGGGAAGCACTCGCTCCTTGCCGTCCCCGCGCTCGACGGCGGCCGTCACGCTTCGGCGCGCTGACCGCTGGGGTGGGGCGGCTGGTCCCGGGTGAGGACGAGCTGCCAGGCGAGGAACGCGACCGCGACGACGTTGAGGCCGAGCGTGACGGCGCGTGGCAACGTCGCGCGATGCACGAGCGCGAGGATCTCGATCGGCAGGAACGACGCGGTCGCGCCGACGGTGAGGTACTCCGCCCACCGCCGGCACCGCCAGAGCCCGACGCCTTCCACGAGGTAGAGCGTCGCGTAGAGGAAGGCGCCGATCGCGATGAGCACGAGATGGCGGCCCGTGGCGCGGCCGAGGTAGGGGAGCGCGACCTCGGCGAACGACGTCGTCAGGCGGTGGCCGGGGCGAAGCGCGAGCCCCTCGAGCCATTGGTTGGCGGCGCGGGCCACCGCGCGATTGATCAACCCGAGCGCGCCGAGCCCCGCGAGGGTGAGCGCGCCCGCCTTCACGAACTTGTAGATCGCGATCAGCTCGAGCCCGTAGCGCTCCTTCCTGGTCGGGTGCTCGACGTGGTGGGGGACGGCTTCCGAGGTCACCGCGCTCAGCGCCCGTCCTTCGTCACGGCCTTCGCGTCGGCGCGAGCCGCGGGGGCCGCGACGCTCTCGACTCGGACGTAGTAGTCCGGGTCCGCGCTGATCTGCGTGTTCGACGGAAGCCGCAGCCGCATCGTCTGCCACGACGTCGTCGGCTTCAGGACGCGCCAGTCGTCCGTCCCGCCGATCGCGACGCGCACGGGCATGTCGAAGCCGTCGACGGCGTTCGCCCAGCGATACGAGAGCGTGCCCTTCGCGAGGTTGTACTGCAGCGTGGGGATCTGCGTCGTCGTGAGGTACTGGGCGAACACCTTCGAGAGGTCGATCCCCGCCTGCGCGCTGATGTACTGCCCCACCTGCTCCCCGGTCACGGTCTGCCGGCGGAAGGTGGAGTTCAGGCCGCGCAGGATCTCCTTCCACTTCGCATCGTCGTTGACGAGCTGGCGAATGGTGTGGATCATGTTGGCGCCCTTGTAGTACATGTCGCCCGAGCCCTCGTTGTTCACGCCGAAGTGTCCGACGACGGGACTCTTGTTCTCGATGTTCGCGCGCAGCCCGCGGAGATAGCGCGCCCCGGCGGCCTTCCCGGCCTGGCACTCGACGAACACACCCTCGGAGTAGCTCGTGAACCCTTCGTGCACCCACATGTCCGCCGGGTCTTTCGCGGTGATGTTGTTGCCGAACCACTCGTGGCCGCTCTCGTGAACGATGATGTAGTCCCAGGTCATGCCGAGACCCGTATGCGAGAGATCGTGGCCGAGGTAGCCGTTCTTGAAGTGGTTGCCGTAGGCGACGGCGCTCTGGTGCTCCATCCCGAGATGCGGGGTCTCGACCAGCTTGTAGCCGTCCTCGTACCAGGGATAGGGACCGAACCAGTCCTCGAAGCAGGCGAGCATCGTCTTCGCCTGCGCGAACTGCTTGCGCGCCGTGTCGGCGTGGATGGCGAGAGGATAGAAGTCTAGGGTGAGCGTCCCCGACCTGCCGGCGTAGGTATCGGCGATGTGCGTGTACTTCCCGGCGTTCACCGCGATGTCGTAGCCGTTGATCGGGCTCGAGACGAACCACTCGTACGTCGTCGTCCCGTCGCCGTTAGGCACCGTCCGCCGGAGCCGGCCGTTGGAGACGTCGGTGATCGCGTCGGGAACGGTGACGGCGACGCGCTGGCTGTCGGGCTCGTCGGACCAGATGTCCTTCATCGGCCAGAAGGTGCTGGCGCCGATCCCTTCCACCGCGGTGACGATCCACGGATTGCCCACGCTGTCCGCCGCCCAGACGAAGCCGCCGTCCCACGGCGCGTGCTCGGCGACGATGGGCTTCCCGCGGTACCAGACGGTGATCGTCCTGCGGTCGCCCGCGTTCTGCGGCGCCGTGAGGCTCACGAAGAGCGCGTTGCCATCGCGGCGAGAGGTGAGCCGCGCCCCGTCCTGCACGATGCTGTCGACGGTGAAGCGGTCGCTCAGGTCGATCTGCATCTCGCGCGCGGGTGCGAGCACCGTGTAGGTGATCCCGTTCCACCCGGAGATGCTGCTGTCGCGCGGGGAGACGCGGATGTGCAGGTCGTAGAACGACGCGTCCCACCAGGCGCGGCCCGGGCCGTTCGAGCCGCGCAGGGTATCCGCGCGCGTGAAGGACGCGGTATCCTGGGCGGCGGCGTTCAACGAGAGCGCGGCGAGCGCGGCGGCGACGACGAGAGTTCGCATGGGTGCGGGCTGGGGGTCCTGAAATCAGACGCCCGGCACGCCGTTCTGCCAGTGCCCGCCGCCCCCCGCGGCCCCCGCCGCCGTCAGAGGATCGTCAACAACGTCCACCCGCTCGGGGTCCCGTCGATGCCGGCGGGGACGACGACCTGCTGCGGGCGCGACACGGGCCCGCGCTGCTCGATCGCCGTGAGACGCGTGCTCGCGCGGCGACGCGCGGCGGCGTCTCCCGCGGCGGCGTCGGCGGGCCACGTCATCGCGGTGAGGCGCTCGAAACGATCCATCTTGGCGACCGTCGTCGGCCGGCGATCGAGCACGCGCAGCGAGTCCGGGCTCGCCGTGTCGAGCCAATCGACCTCGCCGTACCAGTCGGCGGCGCCGTAGGTAGTGGTGGTGTGCGCCACCAATCGTGGCGCGCCATCTCCCGCGACGATCTCCATGGCCGAGATGCGGCTCGCCAGCCCTTCGTCGTCGGCGGTGAAGTGCTCGGTGCGGGTGACGGTGCGGCGGCGCGGATCCACGCGCGCGATGATGATCTCCGCCGGCGCGCGGCAGCTCGGCGTGTCGAAGACCTGGGTGCTCTGGAGGACGGCGCCCGCGCGCCCCATGAAGCTCACCGCGAAGGCGTAGACGGTGCCGTTCCGCATCGCAACCGGGTTGCTGACCTCGATCAGTTCCGGGACGCCATCCTTGTCCACGAGATACGCCGAATCGCGCAGCTCCAGGGTCAGCCCCGGATAGACGTTCGCGACCGCCTGCGCCATGATCGCGGCGGGGCCGTCGCCGATGTCACGACGGCGGCCCATTCCGGGATCGATGCCGAGCGCGGGCTGCGGACCGCAGCGCGGGAGTCGCGCCGCCGCGTCGGCGAGAGGCTTCGCTCCCTCCGCGAGCGCGTCGGCGGCGCGGCTGAGCGAGCCGGGCGCGCGCCGCTCCGCGGCGTCGAGCGCCTCGGGGCCGACGAGACCTTCACGCGCGAGCACGAGCAGCGCGGGCAGGGTGCGCGCGTCCATCGAGCGCAGTGAGCGTTCGTCGGTGAGCACGACCTCACTCAGCGACGAGTTCTGCTCGTGCAGCACCATCAAAGCCGAGTAGTTCCGGTTCTCGCTCACCCAGCGCGTCGCCTTGCCAAGCCGCTTCACCGGCGTTCCCTGCTCGATCTCGTTCCACCGCGCCGTCAGCTCCTGCGTGAGATCGCGCGTCGCCGCCGAGCTCTCCGAAACGCGCTGGTCGTAGATGACGACGCGGCCGGCCGGGTTGACGACGATCGCCACGTCACCCGCGGGGCCGTCGGTGCGCCCGCGGCAGACGCGATAGCCGGCGGCGACAGCGGTGCAGGAGAGCCGGCCCTTCGTGTTCTGCTGATACTCCCTTTCGACGTCGGAGTATTTCCGCCCGGGGCGCTCCATCCCGAAGCTGAACGGCGAATCCTCGGCGCGACGATAGAAGCGATAGGCGAGGACGCCTGCCGCACCGAGGGCGAGCACGAGAACGACGACATGGCTGCGACGCATTTTCGCGGGGGAAAGGGGGTCCTTCCCGGACTGCTGCCGCGCCCCCGGGGTCACCAGGGCTCCGGTCCTGACCGCTTCGGGCGTCGCAGGGTAGATTACGGACGGGCAACCGGGCGAGCCCGGTGCCGTCCCCGTATCAACGACCACCCGAAATCCAGTTTTGCCGAGATCAGATCCAGACGATCCGTACCGCGACGAGTCGAAGCGCCACGCGCCTCGAGGCTCGCGCGGGTCTCCGCGTTCGCACGGGAAGCCCCGCGCGAAGAGCGCTCCCCAGAAGAAGACCACGGGGAGAAAGCAGGCATCCGCGAAGAGCGCGCAGCACAAGCCGGCGAAGAGCAGAAGCGAGCCGCGACACAAGCCGACGCGCGCTGCCGCCGTCGAGCCGACTCCCGCCAAGCCCCGCAAGCGCCGCTCGTCCAGGGGCGGTCGCGGCGGCGGCTCGCAGCGCGAGAGCCAGCTCACCTCGCACCCGACCAGCCGGAACGCGTACGTCGAGACGCGAGCGTGGCTGCTCGCCGAGCACGGACCGGTCTGCGCGTACTGCGCGCGAAGCTTCACCCCGCGGGTGATGACGCTCGACCATGTCGCCCCGAGGAAGGGCAAGACCGCCTACGACCGGCGCGACAACCTCGTGCTCGCGTGTCCCGCCTGCAACGCAGCGAAGCGCGACCTCGCGCCGATCGCCTTCCTCCTCGGCTCACGCGATCGCGCAGCGAACCTCCTGCGCTACGGAACGCACCTCAGCCCGATGCTCGTCGAGATGGCGCGCTCCCTCGCGCCCGCCGGCTCGGTGCCGGTCCCGCCGCCGCTCTTCGGCAGCTGGGCCGCGCTGCTCGACGTGGATGACGAGGATCCGTACAGGAGTTGAGCGTGGTTGGAGCGGGCGTCGGGCGGCGCTCGGCGCTCGGCGACTGCTAAGGGCTTCAATCGGGTAACTGCAACTGCCTTTTGGTACGCCGAGGCGGTGAGGTGGGGAGGACTGCAGGGGCACACCTATCAAGGCAGTTCTCCGCCGTGCTCACCGTCTCACTGCCTCGGGCGTTCCGAGAATGTGGTTGCAGTTACCCTATCAACGCCCCACACCTCGAGATCCGAGCAGGGTCGCGATCCCGACCGACGCGCACCGAGCTCGAATCCGCGCGCGTCGTTGTCGTGCGCCGAGCGCGCTAGTGCGCCGGCGCGTCTCCGCCGCGGTAGCCCGCCGGTAGCTCCCAGAAGCTCACTCGCCCCATGATCGGCTCGGGGATGCCGACGAGGTGGCGGCGCATGTCGATGCCCAGGGCGGCGGGGCCGGTGAGGTCCTTCACGAGGGGGACCTGACGGCCGTTGCCGATCACGATCAACGCGGAGTCGGACCAGCCGGTGACGAGGAAGCGGCCGTCGCCTAACGTCTGGAGGCCGTCGAATCGTCCCTTGCCATGCGCGATGACCTTCGGAGCGGTGTCGCCGCTCGCGATCGTGTAGAGTGGCGAGTCGAAGGGATCGAAGCCGACGAAGACCCAGCGCTTCGAGGCGGGGTCCCACACCACGCCGTTAGGCCGCTTCAGCTGATCGCCCTGCGAGAGGATCGAGATCTTCCGGCCGGGGGCGACGACGAAGATCTTCTCGCCCCCCGGGTGAAGCACGCCGATGTCCGTCATCTCGATCCCGGTGTCGGTGACGTACATCGTGCCGTCCGGCCCGACCGCGAGATCGTTGAGGAGGACGGCGCCGTACGGCCGGAAGTCGATCGTCGCGACCGGCGCACCGGTGCGCTTGTCGAAGCCGCGCAGGACGTCGATGTCGGCGGTCCAGAGCGTGTCGCCCTGGAAGGCGATCCCCTTCGGCGCGTCCAGCTTCACGCCGCCACGACCGCTCTGCGCGAAGATGCTCGCGGTGCCGACGCTGCTCCCCTGGAGACGAACGATGTAGCCCTGCCCGTCGTGCGCCGACCCGGGGCCGAGCATGTTCGAGATGAACCAGGCATCCTGCTCCGGATCGTAGCGGGCGGCCTCCGGCCCGTAGAGGCCTTCGACCGTCGCGACCTTTCGCGCGCGCGAGCGGATGGTGTCCTCCGGATCGCCCGACACTTTCGCGTAGCGCGACGACTCGAGCTCGCCGCCCGGGCCGTGGCAGGCGGCAGCGATGGCGAGAAGGGCGATGACGAGCAGCGGCGCGCGCGAGCGGCGGGTCGTCGGCGACATGGTCTCGATCCGTGCGTGGCGGTGTGAGTGAGCGTCGGGGCGAAGAGGTTGCGAGAGCCGTGCCCTCCGCGACGGCGGGCGCCGGACGGGGGCGCCGCCCATGGCATGAGCCGCGTTGCACGATCGCGCGCCGCGGGGGCATCTTCAGGCGAGCCGGATACCCACCTCTCCACCCACAATGCCCGTGCGTCTTCTTCGCCCATCCGCCGCGCTGCTCGGCGGCCTCGTCCTGTTCGTCGCGCTCCCTGCGCCGGCCCAGCAGGGCGGCACGCTGACCGCTGCCGACTACGCGCGCGCCGAGCGGTTTCTCTCTCCCGCGACCGCCCCGCTGGTGACGGGGGCGGTGGTGAGGCCGAGCTGGCTCGCCGACGACCGGTTCTGGTACCGCAACGCGACCGCGACCGGCTTCGAATTCATCCTCGTCGATCCGGCGCGGAAGACACGCACGCGCGCCTTCGATCAGGCGCGCATCGCCGCCGCGCTCTCCTCGGCGACGGGAAAGACCTACGATCCGAACCGGCTGCCGTTCACGCAGTTCGAGCTCGCGCCCGGCGGGAGGGGAATCGTCGTGCGCGTGGAAGGGAAGCGCTGGAGCTGCAATCCCGAGACGGGGCGGTGCGATGCCGCCGTGGACGACAGAGAGGCGGCTCGAGCGCAGGAGATGGCGGCGGCACGCGCGGCGCAGGGCGGTCCGCCCCCGGTGGTGGTGTCGCCCGACGGCAAGCGCGCGGCGTTCATCCGCGACTGGAATCTCTGGGTGCGCGACGTCGCGACGGGACAGGACACGCAGCTCACCACCGACGGCGTTCAGGACTACGGCTACGCGACCGACAACGCGGGCTGGATCCACAGCGACCGCGCGATCCTCGCCTGGTCGCCTGACTCGCGGAAGCTCGCGACCTTCCGCCAGGACCAGCGAAACGTCGGCGAGATGTATCTCGTCTCGACGAAGGTCGGTCATCCCGAGCTGAAGGCGTGGAAGTACCCG
>DATAIN010000840.1:0-1816 GCA_036262635.1 Gemmatimonadaceae bacterium
GCGGGACGCACGCTTCGGGATGTTCATCCACTGGGGCGTCTACTCCGCGCTCGGCGGGGTCTGGAAGGGCGAGCCGGTGAAGGGCTACGCGGAGCACATCCAGCGCATCCGGAAGATTCCCGCGGCGGAGTACCGCGCCGAAGCGGTGGCGCGCTTCGACCCCGTGAAGTTCAACGCCGACGAGTGGGTGCGCGCGGCGCGCGGCGCGGGGATGCGCTACATGATCATCACCGCGAAGCATCACGACGGCTTCGCGATGTACGACTCGAAGGTGAGCGATTACAACGTGGTGCGCGCGACGCCGTTCACGCGCGACCCGCTGCGCGAGCTGCGCGACGCGGCGAAGCGGCAGAACATCCGCTTCGGCTTCTACTACTCGCACGCTTTCGACTGGGGCGACGCCGAGGCGCCGGGCAACGACTGGGAGTACGAGAACCCCGGCGGAGATCGCGGGCTGGCCGGAGGGCGCGACTGGTGGACTGCGCATCCGGAGCTCGTCGCGAAGGCACGGCGCTACGTGGACCGCAAGGCGATCCCGCAGATCATCGAATTGATCCGGAACTACGACCCGGACATCATGTGGTTCGACACGCCGCACAAGCTCCCGCCCGAGGAGAACCTGCGCATCCTGCGCGCGGCGCGCGAGGCGAAGCCGACGCTCGTCATCAACGGCCGCGCGGTGCAGCCGATTCCCGGCGGACCGGAGGCACGCTTCGGTGATTACGCATCGACGGCGGACCGCCCCGCGGAGCTGACGCGCCACGAGGGTGACTGGGAGGCGATCCCGACGACCAACGAATCGTACGGGTACCATCAGCTGGACCGGTCGCACAAGCCGCCGGAGCACTTCGTCCGACTGCTCGCGAAGGCGGCGGCACGTGGCGGCAACCTGCTGCTGAACATCGGCCCGATGGGCGACGGGCGGATGGACGCGAAGGACCTCGCGATCCTCGAGGGGATCGGCAACTGGATGGCCGTCAACGCGGGGGCGATCCGCGGGACGACGCGAACGCCCCTGCCCCCGCAGCGCTGGGGAGAATCGACCCGGAAGGGTGACCGACTGTACCTGCTCGTCAGCGAGTGGCCGCGCGACCGCCGGCTCCACGTCGCCGGGCTCGCCGCGGATCCGACGCGCGCCTGGCTGCTCAACGAGCCGAACGCCCCCGATCTCGTCGTGCGACGCACCGGCCCGCGTGACGTCGAGATCGAGGTGCCGCGCGCGCCGACCGATCCCTGGGTGACGGTGATCGCGCTCGAGGGCGCGGGATCGACACCCGCCGACTCGGCGCTCTTCGTCGACGCTCGCGGCGCGCCGACGCGACTGCACGTCTTCGACGGGCGGCTCGTCGGGTCAGGGGTGCGCTATGGCGATGGAAAGCGCAACCGGGACGTCGCGGTGGGATGGAGCGACTCGACGAGCGGCGTGCAGTGGCAGGTGCGGACGACCGCGCGCGGCCGATATCGCCTCTCGCTGGAGTACGCGACGGCGGTCGGCACGGCGGGGGGGCGCTTCGCGATCGACGCGGGCGACGCGCGGCTCGGCGGGACGATCGCGCCCACGGGGAGCGATACGATCTTCGCGACGCGCGACGCGGGCGAGCTGGCGCTCGACGCGGGAGAGCACACGATCACGGTACGCGCGATGGCGCCGGCGGGGGCCGAGCCGTTCCGGCTGCGGCGGCTCGTGCTCGTGCCGGCGACGCGCGAAGGCACGAGGGCTTCGCCCCCACGCGCGGCCGCCGACTCGGCGCCGATAGACTTCGCGCGACTCGCGCGCGTCGAGCGGGTGCGCGTGCTCGCCGCGGCGAACCGCTAT
>DATAIN010000841.1:0-2696 GCA_036262635.1 Gemmatimonadaceae bacterium
TCTGGACCTACTGGCACGGCAAGATCCTGCACACCGATTGGCGAGGGAAAGGCCCCGCGGCGTTCGACATCCAGTGGGGGAAGCACGGCTCGATGCCGCGCGGAACGGCGGAGGGAGATCTCCCGAAGCTTCGCTCGCTCAATCTCTTCTACGCCTTCACCATCCTCGGCGCCCCGGACATCTGGCTCGGCAACACGGCCAGAAAAGGACCCTGGTGCTTCTGCCACGGCTATCGCCGCTACCGGCAGTTCACCCGTCCGCTCGAGACCGCGTCCCGACTCGACGTCGTATTGAGAACGGACGACCCCCGCAAACCGTTGCGCGCCGTGTTCGGTCGGAAGTACTCCGAGAAGGTCGGCTGGCCCTGAGCGCAGGCTGGTGCGGAGCTCAGGCTACCGGGAGGAGGGCGTCGCGGATGGCGCGCCGGCGGCAGCCGAGGATGCGTGCGATGCGCTACTCCCAGCCGTGGGGACGCTGCCAGAGACGGCGGTTGTCGAGCATCCAGACGCGCTCCGAGAACTCGCCCCCGCCGGCAAAGTTCGACGCGTCGCCGATCGACTCCACGAAGCTGTTCGCCTTGGCCGACGACTCGTCGGCCCAGTGCACGATCTCCGCCTCGAGGGTCATCGGACGCACCGGGCTCCCGAACTCGAGAGTGCCGTGATGCGAGAGGATCAGATGCTGCAGCTCGAGGAGCTGCTGCTCGGAGCAGATCTGCTCGCCTAACGCGGCGACGCGGCGCTCGAGCATCAGCGCGCCGAGCACGATGTGCCCGAGCAGATGGCCGCAGGGTGTGGTGTCGAAGCCGGCGGGAGAGACGCGGTACGCCTCCACCTTGCCGACGTCGTGGAGGAGGGCGCCGGTGACGACGAGGTCGAGGTTGACCGGGTTCACGTTGCCGGTGCGCATCGACTTCGCGATGGTCCGCGCGATCGCCGTGACCTCGGTGACGTGGCGCAGCAGTCCGCCGACCTTCGCGTGGTGGCCACGCGTCGATCCCGGCGCCTTCTCGAACTGGAGCCGGAAGAGATCGTCGTCGAAGAAGAGCCCGACCACCCGCCGCAGCTTCGCCGAGCCGATCTCGCCGCGCAGCTTGTCGAGCGACGACCAGAGGATGGTCAGGTCGTCGTCCACGCGCGGGAGGAAGTCGTCGAGGTTGATCGACGTCGAGTTGATCAGGCGCAGAGGGCCGCTCAGCTCGAGCTGCCGCTTGACCCGCGCTCCGTCGCTGTAGGTCTTCACCTCGCCGATCGCCTGGACGATGGTGCCCGGCTCGACGCCGTCGATCCAGTGCAGCTTGTCGCTCCAGACGGGGGCGCACTTGATCTCACCATGGCGGTTGCCAAGGGTGAGCAGCGCATAGGGGTCGCCGTTCTTCGTCTTCTTCATCTCACGCTCGACCACCCGCAGCTCGTGATGGACACGAGCCCCGGGGGAGAGCGTGGCGACGTTGATCGGCGGCATACCCAACCTTGGTAGGCGCCTGGTCTGTTGTCAACACGGCGATGAGGGATGAGCAAGGCTCCATTGCTCATTCCTCACGGCCCTCCGCTGCCTAACCGAGATACACGATGTCGCCTTCGGCGTCGAGGCCGAGCTCCTGCTGGAGGCCGCAGACGCCGCAGATCTTCACGGCGTGCCAGCTGGCGCCGACTTCGCGCTGCGCGTCGGTGGCCGGCCTGACGACGAGCTTCTTGTAGCTGTACTCGCCACACTTCTCGCAGGCGTGCGCCCGGGCGATGCGCTCGGCGCGCTCGCGGGTGATCTGCTTCACGGGAGGGGTCAACGCGCCTTCGTGGGGTCGTCGCTGCCGGAGCGCAGTGCAGGCGTCGCCGAGGCGGACGGCCGTTGCGGCGCATTGTTCCCGGACTGATTCGTCCGCTCGAGGAGCGACTTCATTCCGCCGAGCGCGCCCATCACTCCCGAGGCCTCGACAGGGAGGAAGATGGTCGTTCCCTGCCCCTGGGTCACCTGCGGGAGCGCCTCCAGATACTTGAGGCCGAGCAGGTACATCGCGGCCTGTCCGTCGGGGAGAGAGGCGGCGATCCGCTGGATCGCTTCGGCCTCCGCATTCGCCATCGCGAGTCGTGCTTCGGCGAGTCCCTGCGCGCGGAGGATGGCGGCTTCCTTCTCGCCCTCCGCCTTGCGGACCTGCGACTCGCGCAGTCCCTCCGACTCGAGGATCGCGGCGCGCTTGCTCGCTTCGGCGCCGGTGACGAGCGCGCGGCGCTCACGCTCGGCGCGCATCTGCAGCTCCATCGACTGCTGGATGTCGCGCGGCGGCTCGATGGACTGGAGCTCGACGCGCGTGACGTCGACGCCCCACCCGATCGACGCTTCCTCGATGACCTCGCGCATCCGCTTGTTGATCATGTCGCGGCTGGCGAGGGTCTGATCGAGCTCGATCTCGCCGACGATGTTGCGGAGCGTCGTGCGCGTCAGCGTCTCGAGCGCGTAAGGGAGATTCTGGACGGCGTAGGTCGCCTTCTGCGGATCGGCGATGCGGTAGTAGAGGACCGCGTCGATGTCGATGGTGACGTTGTCCTTCGTGATCACCGGCTGGCTCGGGAAGTTGAGCACCTGCTCACGGAGATCGATGCGCGCGGTCGAGCCGGCGCTGATGCGCTTCGCGCCGTTGACGTCGGTGCTGAAGTAGCGGACGTCGATGGTGCGCGGCCGCTCGACGAAGGGGATCA
>DATAIN010000842.1:0-1536 GCA_036262635.1 Gemmatimonadaceae bacterium
GCACGACGACGCACCTGACGCGTGCAAGGGGCACGGCGGCAGCCACTTGAGCACGGCGAGGGCGCGCGCATGACCGGGCCCCCCCCCTCCCGCCTCCTCACCTCCCTCGTCCCGGCGACGGAAGCCCACCCCACTACCCGCAAGCGCCTCCTCGGCCCCGACGTCAACTACGGTCGCGAGCTCCTCGTCGCCCTCGCCCGCCTCACCGGCGGCTGGATCGGCTGGGAAGCTGTCAACCTCCGCGGCATCGCCGAGCAGCTCGCGTTCGTTCCCCTCGCCCGCGCGGGGAAGCGAGCGGGCGGCGACATCGAGATCGGTGCGCTCGTCAACGCCGCGCTCGACGCGGCCATCGCGACCGGTAACCTCGACCCGCGCTTCGTCGCCCTCCAGGGAAGCCTCGGCTTCCGCCACGCCGTGCGCGACGCGGTGCTCGAGCTGCGCACGGCCGGCGTCGCCCCCGCCGAGCTCCGCGCCGCCACGAAGCGCGGCACGCCGGCGCACGATCTCGCCACCGTCGTCGAGCGCTTCGAGCAGATCCTCGCCGCGTCCGAGCTCGTCGATCCCGCAGGAATCTTCCGCGCCGCGCTAGATGCATTCGACGCGGAAGCGCCCTTCGTCCTCGACGGCGAGACTTTCGTCGCGCCGGGGCTCGTCGCACGTGGCCTCGCGGGGGAGCTGCTCGCGCGTCTGATCGAGCGCGGCGCGCAATCGCTCGACGGCGACGTCGCCCTCGACGACGCGCTCGCGGGCGCGGAGTTCTTCTCCGCGGCCACGCCGTCGGACGAGCTGCGCGAGGTGCTGCGGCGCGCTGTCGCCGAGGGGAGGCGCTGGGACGAGATCGAGATCGTCACCTGCGACACGGACACCTATGGCATCGCGCTCGACGCGCTCTGCCAGCGGTCAGGCATCGGGGCGACGATGCTGCAGGGCATTCCCCTCGCGCGCACGCGGCTCGGGCGCGCGATCGACCGGTGGATGGCCTGGCTCTCGGACGGACTCGCCGCGGACGTGCTGCGCGAAGCGCTCGAGGCGGGGGAAGTGGAGCTGCCCGATGCCGACGTCCCATCGAGCGCGCTGGCGCGCGATCTTCGCCGGCTGCAGATCGGCTGGGGACGCGGCCGCTACGAGATGGCGGTCGCGTCGCTCGCCAACCCCACCGCGCCCACGCGGCGCGAGGACGAGAGCGACGAAGAATACGCGAGCCGCACGGTGTCGCGCGTGCGCGGCGCGCGCGCGCTGCGCGACTTCCTCGTGCGTCTGCTCGACGCGACGCCGCCGGTGCCGGAGCGTGGCTCGGACCGGCCGGTGCGCATCTCCGCCTCGCGGCTCGCCACGCTGATGCTCCGCTGGCTGGAGCTGGTGCCGATTCATGGCCAGGCCGAGGCGCAGACGAAGACGCGGCTGACGTCGCGCATCGCGCAGCTCGCGTCGATCGAGCAACCGGAGGTCTCCTTCACGAGCGCGCTCGCGGTGCTGCGCGATGCGCTCGCCGACGTGCGCGCCTGGCCGCTCGTCACCGAGGAGCGCAAGCCGTGG
>DATAIN010000843.1:0-2227 GCA_036262635.1 Gemmatimonadaceae bacterium
CCGGCTTCGTTGACCGGGGCGCCGGCGTTGAGCTCGACGATGACTACGGTGGCACCGGTCAGCGGGCGCCCCTGGTCGCCCTGTACCTGACCGCTGATGACCGCCGATCCCTCCTGCGCGCGCGCCGTGCCGGCGAGCCCGAGGACGGAGAGGATCAATGCCACCACTGCTCCAGACTTTGAGTACCTCGACATCGTGTTCCTCACTCAAAGAGGTGGTGTGCGTTCGACTGCATGTGAGCCGCCCTGGCTGTGGGCGGGACCGCGTTAGGCAACGACGGCGAAAAAGGCCCTGCTCCTCCGGGTGAAGGGTCCGACGCGGAGAGTGGCGACAGGAGCCACTCCGATCGAAAAGAGACGGATCGCCTGACGATCCGTGCACACGCGGGCCGACAGGTGCCCGCGACCGATGCCGAGGTGAAGAAAAAAACAGAAAGACGGCCGCACCCGCCCAAAGCGGGCTCAGTCGTCGCGCACAGATTAACGCGCGGGGAAAATCGGTGTCAAGAACTGTTGATCCAAAACAGCAGTCCCGCGACCAGAGCTGGCCGCCCCCCCCAACCGCGGCCCTACCGCCGTCCCTGCGGCGGCTCGAAGCGGAATTGCATCCGTACGAGCTGGCGCACGGCTCGCCCGGCGACTCGCGCCGGCTCGAAGGGTGCGCCGCGCACCGCCGACTCGACCGCCGCCGCGAAGAGCGGGTGCGACGACGACATCACGCCGAAACTTCCGGCCTCGGCGCGTCCCGCGGTGTCCACCACGAATTCCGCGACGACGAGGCCACTCGTCCGAGCGGCGAAGAGCTCCGCGGGATAGTCCACCGCGAAGGACGTTCCACCCGCAAGGTGCGCGCCGACGTCGACCTCGTCGGCGGTGAACACGGCCCGCGTCGCCGGCGGCGGCCGAATGGCCGCCGTTTGCCCCCCTGGCGGCGGTGCCTCGCCGAGCTCCGTGTCCGCCCCGCGCGACCAGAGCAGGATCGTGCCGCAGCGCGACTGGTCGCGCGTCCCCTGGTAGCGCGAGGGGGCGCCGGTGGCGCTCGTGTAGACCTCGATCCCCTCGATCGACCGCGGCGGGAAGGTGTTGAGGTCCACCTC
Source organism: Gemmatimonadaceae bacterium (assembly GCA_036262635.1). Taxonomy (GTDB): domain Bacteria; phylum Gemmatimonadota; class Gemmatimonadetes; order Gemmatimonadales; family Gemmatimonadaceae; genus JABFXC01. The sequence continues at coordinate 1,097 of DATAIN010000843.1, forward strand.
ACCCGCCGGCATCTGGAACCCATCGAGCCAGATCAGCGGCGCGCAGGTGCGCGAGCGCATGCGAACCCGACTCCGTGTCACCTCGATCCCCGGCACGTTGCGCAGCAGGTCGGTGAGCTGCCGAGGGTTCTGCTGGTCGATCCTCGCCCGCGTGATGAAGTAGCCACCAGTGCTCGCCGCGAGCCGCTCGTGATAGCCCGCGAGGCGGCCGGTGTAGCGCGGACGCGAGCCTTTCACCTCCACCGTCTCCAGCCGCTCCGCGATCGGCCTCAGCCTGAAGGTCACCGTCGTTGCGCTCGCACTCGACACGGTCACGGCGACGGTTTCCGGCCGGAAGCCGAGCCGGCGCGCCTCGAGCGTCAGTGGTCCGAAGGGGACTCCCGCGAGCGCGAACGTCCCGTCGCCGCCCGACCGCGTGCGAAGCCCCGCGCCGACGGCGTTGACGTCGACGCCGGGTACGCGCGAGCCGGCGGTGTCGATGACGACGCCCGCGATCGACCCGCGTAGCGACTGCGCACCCCCCGCCGCAGCGAGGAGTACGGAGGACGCCAGCGCCGACGCGATCCGTGCGTGGAGCATGACTCTATCATCGGGCCCGGTCCCGCCGCGCGCCAGACTCGCCGGCGCTTCGCCCTACAGCACCGCCGAGCCGACGAGCCAGACCGCCATCACGAAGCCGATCGCGACCTTCATCGCCGCGGCCGCGACGCGGCCGAGCAGCGCTCCCGTCGCGACCCGCGTCGACGCGCCGTAGCCCGTCCCGCCGATGCGCTCGAACACGAAGGCGCCCGCGAAGGCGCCGACGAAGGCGCCGATCATCGAGCCGATGACCGGCACCGGGACACCGACGATCGCCCCGACGATGCCGCCGACGATCGCTCCCCACCCCGCCCGCTTCGACCCGCCGTACTTCCGCGCGAAGCGCCCGCCGAGCATGAACTCGAGCACCTCGGCGATCACCGCGAGGACGCCGACGAGGAGGATCGTGATCCAGCCGATGCTGTCGTGCGTCATCGCCGAGTAGACCGCGGCGATGCCGAGCATCAGCCAGGTTCCGGGAAGCCCGAGCGGGATGATGAGCAGGCAGCAGAAGAGAAGGAACGCGAGGAGCAGCGCTTCCATTTGTGTCGG
>DATAIN010000844.1:0-5839 GCA_036262635.1 Gemmatimonadaceae bacterium
ACGATGCGTATCGCGGGCTGCGCGATCACACCTTTCCCGTGCTCGAGGCGCTCGGCTTCCGCGCCACCTGCTTCGTCATCACCGGGTACGCGGGGCGTCTCAACCGCTGGGACGTGGCGTACGGCGGCCGCCGCTTCGCGCACCTCGCCTGGCGCGACATCCGGAAGTGGGAGGCGCGGGGGATCGCCTTCGCGTCGCACACGGTGTCGCACCACCGGCTGACGTGGCTCGACGACGACGCGGTGCGACGCGAGCTCGCCGCGTCGCGCGCCGACATGGCTGCGGCGCTCGGACAGGCGCCGCGTGCGGTGAGCTACCCGTTCGGGGCGGCGGGACCACGCGAGCGAGAGCTCGCCCACAGCGAAGGATTCGAGGCGGGCTTCGCGCTGGCGGGGCGCTGGAGGGGCGACGCGATGGCGATCACGCGCCTTCCTGTCTACCCCTGGGCGCTCCCGCGTCCCGGCGTCGGCCTCCTCGCGCCCGTCGAGAAGCTCGGCGCAATCGGCGCCAACCGTTGTGCCGTTGGAACGTCGCTATGGAAGGCGTGGCGCGAGCGCCGCCCGGTGCCCGAGGCGATCGGCGTGGAAGCGCTGGCGGGCGATTGAGCGCCGGAGGAAGCAGGACAGGGTGCTGACGCTCCAGGCACTCGCGAACTGGGAGGCCGCGGTGCTGGCGAGCCTGCGCGGCGCGACGGGGACGATCGAAGAGCGGGATGCGCAGATCACGCGCTCGGGGTTGTACGCGGAATACCCCGTGATCTTCACGACGTATCTCGACATCGCGCGCGATGCGGACGACGCGGCGACCGCGCTCGAGGCGCTCAAGCGGGCGGTGTTCCTGGCCTGGTACGGGTTGAGCGAGCCCCCGGTGCAATCGGGGATCGCAGAGCTCCCGGAGACGGCGATCCGGAACGTCCTCCTCGAGCTCGATCGGGCGATCCGCAACGGCACGGCCGACGACGAGCTGCGCTGGATGCTCGCGTGGTACCACGCCGCGTTCGGCTACGTGTTCGAACACTTCGGGCCGGTGCGCGCGCTCGGGCCCTTCATCGCGGGGGTCGCGGCGGACGAGGCGCTGGCGCACCGCGACGAGCGGGCCCGCTTCGCCGACCGTGGTCAGATGGGTCTCTACTGGGCGGCAGCGCTCCGTTAGGCATTCCACTCCGGCGGCCCCGACCCTAGTTTCCGTCGAATGCCCGTGGTCGTCCTACGGGTTCCGATGGGGCGTAGGTCAATTGGCAGACCGCCTGACTGTTAATCAGGAAGTTGCAGGTTCGAGTCCTGCCGCCCCAGCTTTGCCGTACGCCGTACGAGGTGACACCTGCTCGATCTGACGACGGTGGCGATCGTGCTCGATCCCGAGTTCGGTGCCCAGCTCTTCGCGCTCGCCGAGCGCCATCCCGTGTGGGTCGTGGACTCGCCGACCAACCGGCCGATCATCGAAGCACTCTGGTCGCAGCGCCGCCACGAGAAGGAGCCGCGCGAGGTGAACGTCTTCCGCGCGATCGACGGCGTGTCGCCCGCCGATCACGTGCTGGCACTCCTCCGCTCGGTCGATGCGGCGCATGGGCCGGCGGTGCAGGAACCGCCCTTCGCGACGCTGATCGTGGATGGTGCGGCACTCGATGACGCGTTGATCGCTGCGCTCCGGGCGCGCGGAGCTGTATCCGTCGAGCCGACTGGCCGCGGGCTGCGCGCCTCCTTTCGAGACACGGCGCACGCGCGAGCCCGCGACTGATCTCGATCGTCGGGCGTGCGGTCTTTCGCCCGGCGGCGGGATGCGCCAGTCTTGGTGCGACCGGCACGATGTCGCCGTGTGCAGGGCAGCCAGGCCACCACCGTTAGGCGCCACGACCACACTCCATGTCCACCACTCCCGCGTACGACAAGATGCGCTACCGCCGCTGCGGGCACAGCGGCGTCGACCTGCCGATGATCTCGCTCGGGCTCTGGCACAACTTCGGGACGGTCGATCCGTACGAGGAATCGCGGGCGATGATCCGGCGCGCCTTCGAGCTCGGCATCACCCACTTCGACCTTGCGAACAACTACGGTCCGGAACCGGGATCGGCGGAAGAGACGTTCGGCCGCGTGCTGCGCCGCGACCTGCGCGGCCATCGCGACGAGATGATCATCTCGACGAAGGCGGGATGGCGGATGTGGCCCGGCCCCTACGGGGACGGCGCGTCCCGCAAGTACATGATGGCGAGCCTCGACCAGAGCCTGCGCCGCATGAAGCTCGACTACGTCGACGTCTTCTATCACCATCGCCCGGCACCGGATGGCACGCCGCTCGAGGAGAGCATGCAGGTGCTCGCCGACGTCGTGCGGCAGGGGAAGGCGCTCTACGTCGGCATCTCCGCCTACGATGCGGAGCAGACCCGCACCGCGGTGAAGATGCTGCGCGAGATGGGGACGCGCTGCTTCGTGCACCAGCCGAAGTACAGCATGCTGGTGCGCGACCCCGAGCGCGGGTTGCTGGGCGTGCTGCGCGAGGAAGGAATCGGATGCGTCGTGTTCTCACCGCTCGCGCAGGGACTGCTGACGAGCAAGTACCTCGAGGGAATTCCCGCCGGCTCGCGCGCCGCGAAGGCCCACGGCGCGCTGCAGGCGGAGGAGATCACGCCGCAGCGCCGCAAGCAGCTCCGCAATCTCGACGAGATCGCCCGGGCGCGCGGGCAATCGCTCGCCCAGCTCGCCCTCGCGTGGGTGCTGCGTGATGACCGGGTGACGTCCGCGATCATCGGCGCCAGCCGCGTGGCGCAGATCGAGGACGGGGTGCGCGCGCTCGACCACCTGCAGTTCTCGAGCGACGAGCTGAAACGGATCGACGCGGTTCTCGCGGAGGCTTCCTGAGCCGAATGTGTGATCCATGCAGCAATCACGGGACGATATGGCGCGCCGGAGGGCAAATTATCTCGAACGTGCAACGATTCGTGCGGAATCCGCACGAAGCGGTTGACGTGGGGACCCGATCCGTCTAGCATCCAAAAGGGGCGGAATCCGGCCCGGGAACCCATCGATTCGAATGCTCGCTGCGCTCAACCTCAATCTGGCAGTCTCCAACGCGAATCGCCGCCTCACGGCCGGCTCGATTCTCGTGCCGCGCATGCACCCTGGTTGACGTGGGCTCTCGGTTTACATCTGCCGCCCTCGCGTCCAACCGGAGACGCGAGGGCGGTTTCTTTTCGCGGGGCGATCGCGGGGCGCGGATCCGGACCGCGACTCATGGGAGGGACGTGATGCGCAAGCAATACCTGTTGGTGAGCGACTTCGACCAGACATTGAGCTTCAACGATTCGGGGGTGGTGCTGAGCGAGATGCTCGGCATCAGCGGCTTCCTCGACCGCGTGCACGCGCTGTCGAAGCTCAACTTCGTCCAGTCGGGTGCGGAGCTGGCCTATCTCCTCCGCCACGATCCGGACTTCAAGCGCGTGCGGCAGTCGGATCTCGTCGAGGTGGGTCGGCGGATTCGTCTCAAGCGGAACATCCCGCTCCTCGTCGAGATGCTGCGCGAGGGGATCGACGGCTACGCCTTCGACTTCTGGGTCGTCTCCGCCGCGCCTGAGGAGGTCGTGCACTCGGCGCTCAACGGGATCGTTCCCCCCGACCGGATCGTCGCGACGCGGTTCGGGTGGGACGACAGCACGGGAGAGGTTTCGTCCATCGTCCGCGTGCCTGCCGGCTTCGGAAAGGTCGCCGCGGTCGACGAGCTGCGCTTCCGGCTCGGCGTGCCGCGCGAGCGGGTGGTGTACGTCGGCGACGGGAGCTCGGACATCCATGTCATGCTGCACGTCAATCGCGGTGACGGACTGACGATCGCTGCGTCGGAGGCGCGGCACATCGCGCAGATCGCGCGGCGCACGGTCATCAGCGACGACGCGCTGAGCGCGCTCGTCCCCGTGCTCGAGGAGATCGGCGGCTACGAGCCGAGCGACATCCGCGCGCTCTTCGAGAAGCGCGGGCTGCTGATCCAGGAGTGGGACCGCGTCCGCACGGACTGGCTGACGATCCGCGACGGCGGGTTGTCGGTGAGCGGCGAATACCCGCGCGTGGTCGCGGTCCGGTGACGATGCCGACGATCTCCGGTGAGCTGCTGCGCTATCTCGGCTTCTTCGCCGGGACGCTGACCGTCGGCTCGTTCATGCCGCAGGTGCTGCGCACGTGGCGAACTCGCCAGACGAGAGACCTCTCGCTGGCGATGTTCGCCCTGCTCGTGACCGCCGGCTCGCTCTGGGCCTTCTACGGGTTCATGAAGCGCGACTGGCCGGTGGTGATCACGAACGCGGGAATGGTCGCGCTCAACGGCGCTCTGGTCGTGGCGAAGCTGCGCTATCGGTGAACCGAACGGCCAGGGGTAAGGCTGGAGGCCGACGGGGGCGCCTTGTGCTCGGGGCCGGCATGTGGGAAATTCGCGGCCTCTGCTCACCGCGAATCCTCCGGAGCCGACCGTGCCGACCCTCGCCAGACTCTCCCGCGCCGCAACCATCGCCACCCTCGCCATCGCCGGGCTCTCGTGCGACCGCGACGGAGCGACCGCACCGGTTTCGCCCCCGACGTTGAAGGTCCACGTCGACGCATCGGAAGACGCGGCGACGATGATGGTGCGCACCCCCTCCGCGCCCCGCGGCGAGCGTGGCGGCACCATCCTGCAGCTCGAGGCCGAGGTGTCGAACCCGAACGGGCACGTCCTGGAGCACAAGCAGCACACCGAGTGGAGCTCGCGCGACACGCTGGTCGCCACGGTCGATTCGACGGGGCTCGTCACGGCGCAGGACACGGGGCGGGCCGTGATCGTCGTCGACCACAAGTACGCGATGGACAGCGTCATCCTCCGGGTGATCCCCGTACCGGTCGACTCGGTGGTGGTCAGCGGGCCGGACTCCGTCTCGGTTGACGACACGGCGCAGTACTCGGCGGTGACGCTCGACTCGGCGGGAGAGGCGCTCGTCGGCCGCGTGGTCACCTGGGCGTCGGCGAATGCGTCTGTCGCGCTGGTCTCCGACGCGGGCGTCCTCGTCGCGATCGCGACGGGTGAAACGGGGGTCGAGGCGAGCTCCGAGGGAAAGACGGGGAGCGCTCCGGTGCGGGTCTGGCCGCAGCCCGTCGCGACGGTCATCGTCAGTCCGGCCGACACGAGCGTGCCTCTCTACCGGACGGGCACGCTGCGCGCCGCTGCCTTCGACCGGCGCGGGAAAACGCTCACCGGCCGGCCGATCACCTGGAGCTCACTCGACCCGGCGATCGCGACGGTGGCGGCCACCGGCGTGGTGACCACGCGCAGCCCGGGCCAGGTCGAGATCCAGGCGGCCGCCGAGGGGAAGCTTGGCAGTGCGATGTTCACGGTCACGGCGCCGGTGGAGGCGCGCGCGCTCTGGGTCAATCGCTTCGAGTACACGGGGCCGGGAACCGGTCCGGCGACCATAGCGACGATCTTCGCGAAGGCGGCGAGCGCGAACTTCAACGTCGTCTACTTCCAGGTCCGGACCTCCGGCGACGCACTGTACTTCTCCGACATCGAGCCCTGCTCGCCGCGCATGTGCGGGAGACTCGGCGGACCGCGCCCCGCGCAGGATCCCCTCGCCGTCGCGCTGGCCGAGGCCGCGAAGTATGGCATCGAGGTGCACGCCTGGCTCAATGCCTACACCGGCTTCATCTCCGGCAGCACCACCGCCTGCAACCAGTTCATCGTCAGCACCCCGGCGAACTGGCTCAAGGCGCACCCTGAGTGGAGCGTCAGCACCAAGAACTTCACGACGGGCGTGATCACGCCGCAGACCGCCAACTGCGTCGGCACCAGCGAGTACATGTGGGTGTCGCCGGGCGTGCCGCAGGTCCGC
>DATAIN010000845.1:0-8621 GCA_036262635.1 Gemmatimonadaceae bacterium
CAGGAGCATCATGGCGAGCGGCGCAGCGCCGCGCGCGTCGCGGCGGAGCGAACGGGTGCACCGCCCGGTGACCGCGCCGGCGGGTGACCGTCTGGACCATCGGCCACTCGACGCGGGAGAGCGACGCGTTCGTCGCTCTCCTCCAGCGCGAGCGGATCGAGCGATTGTGGGACGTGCGCGCATTCCCGATGTCGCGGCGCTATCCGCACTTCAATCGTGAGACGCTGAGTGTCACGCTTCGCGAAGTGGGCATCGACTACGAGCACGCGCCGCAGCTCGGCGGGCGCCGCTCGCTCCCGAAGACGGCGCCGCCGAGCGCGTGGCGCAACGCCGGCTTCAAGGCCTACGCCGCATACATGGCGACCGACGAGTTCCGCACCGCGCTCGCCGGACTGCGTCGCGCCGCGGCCGAGAAGCGCACCACCATCATGTGCGCCGAGGCCGTCCACTGGCGCTGCCACCGTGGGCTGATCTCCGATGCGCTGGTCGCCGCCGGTGACGAGGTCCTCCACATCGGCGATTCGGGAGTGACACCGCACGCGCTCACCAGCTTCGCGGTCGTCTCGGACGGAGAGGTGCGGTATCCGCCGGAGGGCGACGATGGACAGCTCACATTGCTCGCCGGCGCCGATTGACGGCGAGCCCTTCCGCGGCCGGTACGACAGTTGCCGATAGGGCAGCACTACCCGTCGCACCCTCACCCCGAGTAATCGAGGAAATCGACCATGCTCTGGACGCTTGCCATCATTCTGCTCATCCTGTGGGCGCTCGGCTTCGGCGTATTCCACGTCGCCGGCGGCCTGATTCACCTGCTGCTCGTCGTCGCGGTGATCGTCATCCTCGTCCGCATCATCACCGGACGGCGACCGGTCTGACGCGACGCAGCGTGGCGGGGGGCGGTCGCGAGAGGCGGCTGCCCCCCGTTCGCGTTTCATGACCATCAGAGTGCCACTCGAGCTCCACGTAGTCTCCCACACGCACTGGGATCGTGAGTGGTACCAGCCGGCGGGGCGCTTTCGCCAGCGGCTCGTCGCCCTGGTCGACGAGCTGCTCGACGATCCGCCCGCCGGCGAGAGCAGCTTCCTCCTCGACGGCCAGGCGGTCGTCGTCGAGGACTACCTCGCGGTGCGTTCCGAGCGCCGTGACGCGCTCGCCGCGCTGCTCCGCGCCGGCCGACTCGAGGCCGGCCCGTGGTACGTGCTCGCCGACGAGCTCATTCCCTCCGGCGAAGCGCTCGTGCGCAACCTGCTCGCGGGCCGGCGCGTCATCCGCGCGTTAGGCGCGGAACCCCCGCCGGTGCTCTACTGCCCGGATTCGTTCGGCCATCCCGCGGCGCTGCCCGCGCTCGCGCGCGGCTTCGGCCTCGACGTCGTCATCGTCTGGCGCGGCTATGGCGGCGCCCGGTGGCCCGTCGGCGACAGCGTCCGTTGGCGCGCGCCGAACGGCGACGAAGCGCTGCTCTACCACCTGCCCCCCGACGGCTACGAGTTCGGCTCGTCGCTGCCTGTCGTGTCGAGCGCGGCCGCGCTCCGCTGGAAGCGGATCCGCGATGTGCTCGCGCCGCGTGCGACGACCGGCGTCGCGCTGCTGACCCACGGTGCCGACCACCACGCGCGACAGCGCGACGAGTCCCGCGCGCTCGACCTTCTCCGCGACAGTGCGCGCCCCGACGCCGACGTCCGGACGACCTCGCTCGCTCGCTTCGCCGAGCGCCTGCGCGACGCAGCGCGTACGGCATCGCTCCCGACGGTCGAGGGCGAGCTGCGCGACTCGTACGGCTACACGTGGACGCTGCAGGGCACCTTCGCGACCCGCGCGGTGCAGAAGCGCCGCAACGCCCGCGCCGAGCGTCTCCTGCTCCGCGAGGCGGAGCCGTGGTCGGCGCTCGCGCAGGGCAGGGGAGGCGCCGACCGTTCCGCGCTCCTCCGCGCCGCCTGGCGCTCTCTGCTCGAGTGCCACCCGCACGATTCGCTCTGCGGCTGCTCCATCGATGTCGTCGCGCGCGCCGTGGACGTGCGCCTCTCGGATGCGATCGTCCAGGCGCGCGGGCTGCGCGACGACGCGTTGCTCGATCTCATCGGGCACGACTCCGTCGCCGCGCGTGAGCGGCGAGGTGAATGGACTCCGGTCGTCGTCGTCAGGAACTCGGCGCCCCGTCCGCGGCGCGGCGTTGCCGAGGTTCGCATCGCGACCTTCGTTCGCGACGTTCCGGTCGGTCCGGGATCGGCGCGCATCGGGCGCGAGATGCTCACCGCTGCCCGCGCCGAGCGTGACGCGCTGCACCGCGAGCAGCTCGTCCTCCGCGATGGAGACAGGCCCCTCGTGGTGCAGCCCATCTCGAGTGCCCTCGCCACGGAGCTCGTGGAGTCGCCGCGCCATTATCCGGACGCGGATCGCGTCGTCGTCAGCCGCGCGCTCGCCTGGGTGAACGAGCTGGGTGGCTATGGGACGCGAGCGTTGCGCATCACGCCGGCGGACCATCCTCCGGGCGCGGTGCTGCCGCACGACGTCGTGCCGGTGACTGCGGGATCAGGGTTCCTCGACAACGGCCTTCTTCGCGTCGAGTGGGACGCCCGCGGTGCGCTCTCACTCGCCGATCGCGACGGCCGGCGCACCGATCGATGGATCGTGCTGGAGAACAGGTCGGACCGCGGCGATCTCTACACGCCCTCGCTGCGCGACGAGCCGCGCATCGTCGCCCTCACGTCGCCGCGCCTCGCCGCGCGCGGTCCACTCCGCGCGTCGGTCGCCTTCGACGCCCAGCTGCCCGGCGTCGCGAATGCACGTGTAGTGGTCTCGCTGGACGCTGATGCGCCCTTCGCCCGCATCGTCGTGCGCGGGGAAAACCTCGCGCGCGATCATCGGCTGCGCATCGTGTTCGCGACCGACATCGCGCGCGGCGACAGCTGGGCGGACGCCGCCTTCGGCCCGGTGCCGCGCGTTCCGCTCGCGACGACCGCACACGACAGGATCGCCGAGACTCCGCCTCCGACCGCGCCGCTGCATCGCTACGTCTCGCTCTTCGACGGTGCGCGCGGCGCGACGCTCTTCTCCGACGGCCTCGCCGAGTACGAGACGACCGCCGATGGCCACATCGCGGTGACCCTGCTGCGCGCGGTCGGGGAGCTGTCACGCGACGATCTCCCCGAACGGCCCGGCCACGCGGCGTGGCCCGCCCCCACGCCGATGGCGCAGTCCATCGGACCGTTCGTGGCGTGCTTCGCGCTCGCGCTCCACGGCCCGCGCGACTCGGCGACGATCGACGCGGTCGAGCGCATGGCGGATGACGTACTCCTCCCCCTTCGCGGCGCCACCCTGCGCTCCGCGCTCGGCGTCCCTTCGCCGGTGTCCGCTCTCGAGTTGGAAGGGGCGGGGCTCGCTTTCTCGGCCTGCAAGCCCGCGGAGCGCGAGGGCTGGATCGTCCTCCGCTGCGTGAACGCCCTCGACACCTCGGTGAGCGGCCGTTGGCGGCTCGGCTGGGACGCGAGCGAAGCGGCACGGTCCCGGCTCGACGAGGAGCCCCTCGCCGGCATCCCGATCCGCGACCGGACGATCGAGTTCACCGCGGCGCCGCGCGAGATCGTCACGATCCTCGCGCGTTAGGCGGCGTCAGCGCACGCTCTTTCGCCCGGCCAGCCGGTCGCGCAATGCGTCGCCGAGCACCGTCGCGCAGGTCGTCGTCACCACCACCGCGAGCCCGGGGATCAGCGAGACCCAGGGGGCGGACACGACGACGTCGCGCCCCGCGGCGATCATGTTTCCCCAGCTCGCCGCCGGGGGCTGTACCCCCAGGCCGAGGAAGGACAGTCCGCTCTCGAGCATGATCGCGCTCCCCACGCCGAGCGTCGTCGCCACGATGGCCGGGCCGAGCGCGTTGGGCAGGACATGCCGCCAGAGCGTCCGGGCCGACCGGGCGCCGAGCGAGCGTGCCGCGTCGACGTACGGGCGTCCGCGCGCGGTGACCACCTCGGCGCGCGTCAGGCGGGCGATCCCCATCCATCCCGTCGCGGCGAGCACCGCGACCACCGTCGTCATGCTCGGCTGCCAGAGCGCGACGCAGAGCAGCAGCAGCACGAGCCGCGGGATCGCGAGGAGCGCGTCGGTGAGCGCCATCAGCACGCGATCCACCGCGCCGCCGCGCCATCCGGCGACCGCGCCGACGACCACGCCGAGCGTCCCCGCGACGAGCGCACCGAGAAGCCCGACCGCGAGCGAGATGCGGCCCGCGGCGAGAGTCCGCAGGAGCAGGTCGCGGCCGAGCCGGTCCGTGCCCAGCGCGTGCAGCTGTCCGGAAGGATCGCGCGCCAGCGGCGGCAGCAGCCGCCCGCCGATCACGTCGCCGATCGCGGCCGGCGACGATCCGAGGAGTGGAGCGAGCAGCGCGGCGACCGCGAGCAGCGCGAGCGTCACCACGGCGAATCGCGTCGAGCGCTTCATCGCAACCGTGGATCGGCGACCGGCAGAAGGAGGTCGGCGGCGAGGTTCGCGCCGATCACGCCTGTTGCGTAGAGCACCGTCGCGCCGAGCACCACCGGCAGGTCGCGCGCGAGGATCGCGCTGGTCATCGCGCGTCCCATCCCGGGCCACGCGAACACGCTCTCCACGAATACCGAGCCCGCGATCACGCCGGGGAGCGCGAGCGCGAAGAGCACCAGCAGCCCGGAAAGCGCGATGCGCAGGACATGACCCGCGAGCGCGCCACCGCTCACCCCGCGCCCCCGCGCCGCGCGATTCCCGCTGCCCCGATCGCCGTCAGCACCGCGACGGGAAGCACCGCATGGCGCGCGACGTCGCCGAGCGCGGCGAGCCCCGAGTCGCTGCCCGCGGGCGATCGCAGGCCGAACGCGGGGAGTCGCAGCCACGCCGGGAATCCGAGCCGCGACGCGCCGTAGGTGAAGAGCGCGATGGCGCCGAGGGCGAGCCAGAACGCCGGCGCCGCGGCGACCGAGGTGGACATCATCGTCAGCGCGAGGTCGCCGCGCGTTCCCGCGCGTCGCGCCTGCAGGGCGCCGATACCGAGCCCGATGGCGAAGGACAGGAGCAACGAGATTCCACCGAGCGCCAGCGAGACGGGAATTGCGTCGGCGAGCACCGAGCGCACCGACCGACCCGTGACCGCGCTCGTTCCCAGATCGCCACGCAGCGCGCTGCGCGTCCACCGTGCATATTGCACCGCGATCGGCGCATCGAGCCCCAGGCGCGTGCGTGCGCTCGCGATCTCCGCCGCGCTGGCCCCGGGCGATACGACGAGCATGACCGGATCTCCCGGCGCGAGGCGCGCCAGCACGAACACCACGGTGACGACGAGCCAGAGCAGGAGCGCGGCAGCCGCGAGATGGCGAAGCAGGTAGCGCACGCACGGATTATGAGCCTCGCGCGACACGCGTCAACTCTCGGCGCACGGTCGCGCCGCGTCGGCTGCGTTGCGCTGGGCGCGATCATCCTCGGCTGCGGCGCCGCGCCATCGCGCGACGGCGTCGCCGTCATCGCCTCCGGTGCCGACCTGGAGTCGGCGAACCCGCTCGTCACGGTGCACCCGCTGGCAAGGCAGGTGCAGCGGCACATGCTCTTCGTGACGCTGACGAGGTACGACTCCTCGCTGACGCCCGTCCCGTACTACGCGCGCCGCTGGAGCTGGAGCGCCGATCGAACCACGCTCACCTTGGCGCTCGCGCCGGAGCTCCGCTGGCATGACGGGGTTCCCACCACCGCGCACGACGCGGCCTTCACCTTCGACGCGGCCCGCGATCCGCGCACGGGATCACCGCGTGCCGGCGAGCTCGCGACGCTGGCGTCGGCGGAGGCGCGGGACGACACGACGCTCATCCTCCGCTTCGCGACCCCGCAGCCGGGAATCCCGAGCTTTCTCTGCGAGCTGCCGATCGTACCGGCGCATCTTCTTTCCAGTATCCCCCGCGACGCGATGCGGGCCGCGTCGTTCTCGACGGCGCCGGTCGGCAACGGGCCGTTCCGCTTCGTGACACGCGTCGCCGGCCAGCGCTGGGTCTTCGCGCGAAACGAGGACTTTCCCGCGGCGCTCGGTGGCCCGCCGAAGCTGAAGCGACTCGTCGTCGCTGTCGTCGACGAGCCGGCGACGAAGATGGCGGGCCTCGTCAGCGGCGATCTCGACATGGCCGGCATCGCGCCGACGATGGCGGAGCTCGCGAGGCGCGATCCGACGCTTCGCGTGGTGGAGTATCCGATCAGCCTCTCGGTCGCGCTCGTCTTCAACACCGCGAACCCCGCGCTCTCCGACCGGCGCCTGCGCGAGGCGATCTCGCTTTCCATCGACCGCGCGCGCATCGTCGCCGCGGCCGTCGGCGGTTATGCCACACCGGCGAGCGGCCCGATCACCGACGCGAGTCCCTTCGCGCTGCGCGCGGAGCCCCCGCTCGATCCGAAGCGCGCCGACTCGCTGCTCGACGCGGCCGGATGGCGTCGCCTGCCTGACGGGCGCCGCGGGCGTGGCACTCCACTGAAGCTCGAGCTGCTCACCGTCGGCAGCGGCGACAACATCGCCGAGCAGCTGATCCAGGCAGACCTCGGCGCGCGAGGGATCACGGTCGCCATCCGCCAGCTCGAGATGGGCACCTTTCTCGCTCGCGCGCGATCGAACCCGCGCCGCTTCGACATGCTGCTCACCGGCATACCCGGCGACCTCGCGCTCTCGCAGCTCACCGCGATGTACGACGGCCGGCTGCGCGGGGGAGCGCTCGACTACGGCGACTTCCACACGACTGCGCTCGATACACTCTTCGCGCGAACACGCACCGCGCGGTCGGGCGCCGAGCTCACCGCCGCGTGGGGCGACGTGCAGCGCGAGCTGGCGCGCGAGCTCCCCGCGGCGTGGCTCTATCACGTCCGCGGCATCCAGGGGATCTCGCGGCGGCTCGACGGAGTCACCATGGACCTCCGCGGCGAGCTGACCACCGTCGCGCGCTGGTCCACGACCGCCACAACGGGTCGATGACCCTGCTGCTCACGGACGAAGAGCTCGCCGCGCGGCGCGCGGTGGCCGCGGGTTCCCTCGCTCCGCTCGCCGACTCCCTCGCCGCCGATCTCGAGCCGCTGCTCGACCGTCCGTTCGAGATCCCGCGCGACAAGGCGCGCCTCTCACGCGTCGGAGGGCGCTGCCCCGCCGACGGCACGAACCTCGAGTACGATCCCTTCAGCCCGCGACAGCACCGCTGCCCGCGCTGCGGGCGCGTCTCCGCCGACGAGGCGCACTACCGGTACTGGCTGATGTGGCACCATCTCTGGCTCGCCGAGCGCGCGGTGCACGGCGCGACGCTGTTCGCCCTGCGCGGCGACGAGCGCCATGCCGCCTTCGCCGAGCGGATCGTCGGCGAGTACGCCGCGTTCTATCTCGACGTGCCTAACCGCGACAACGTGCTCGGTCCCTCGCGGCTCTTCTTCAGCACCTATCTCGAGTCCATCTGGCTGCTGCAGATCTGCGTCGCGGTCGACCTCCTCGAGCGGGCGGGACGGAGCGGCGACACCGGCGCGGTCGCGCGCGACCGTGTCGTCACGCCCGCCGCGGCGATCATCGCCGAGTACGACGAAGGCAGCTCGAACCGTCAGGCATGGAACGTCGCCGCGCTGCTCGCGGCGGCTGCGCTGCTCGGTGGGGACCCCGAGCGGATCGTCGACGAGGGTCACGGCCTTCGCTTTCTCCTCGAGACCGCGCTCCTCCCCGATGGCAGCTGGTACGAGGGGGAGAACTATCATGTGTTCGCCCATCGTGGGCTCTGGTACGGGATGACGATGACGGAGCGAATGGGGATCGTGCTTCCCCGCGCGTTAGGCGATCGCTTCGACCGCGGCTTCGCGCTCCCCTTCCGCACCGCGCTTCCCGACTTCACGATGCTCGCGCGCCGTGACTCGCAGCATGCGATCTCGCTCCGGCAGTGGCGCTTCGCGGAGCTCTGCGAGCTCGGGCTGGCGCGGCGCGACGATCCCGAGCTTCGCGCGGCGCTCGCCCGACTCTACGAGCCCGGAATTCCGCGTGGCGACACCGGGCGCGCCCGCTCCTCGGCCGAAGCGGAGCGCCACTCCCCCGCGTCGGCGCTCGGGCGCGCGGATCTCGGCTGGCGGTCGCTGCTCCACGCGCGGCCGAGCCTTCCTCCGCTCGCGGGCGCCGTGCCGCGCTCGGTGCTGCTCGAGACGCAGGGCCTCGCGGTCTTCCGGCGCGACGCGGGCCGATTCTACGTCGCACTGGATTACGGCGAGAGTGGGGGCGGCCACGGCCACCCCGATCGTCTCAACCTCGTCGTCTGTGATGGGAGCACGCGCTGGCTCGACGATCCCGGCACCGGCTCCTACGTCGACCGCTCGCTGCACTGGTACCGCAGCACCCTCGCGCACTGCGCACCCCTCGCGGACCGGGCGTCGCAGGCGCGCCGCCCGGGTGAGCTCATCGCGCGCGACGAGCGTGGCGCCGCGGGATGGGTCGCCGCGCGAGCCCACGTCGCCCCGGGCGTCCTCGCCGAGCGCCGTGTCGTCGCGATGGGCGATCATGTCGTCGACGAGCTCTTGTGGACCGCCGAAGGAACGCATGCGGTCGCGCTTCCGATCCACCTCGACGCCGAAGCGCCCGAGCTCGCGTGGACCCCCGCGCCGTT
>DATAIN010000846.1:0-6438 GCA_036262635.1 Gemmatimonadaceae bacterium
AGCCGAGCTCCTCGCTCCGCTGCGCGAGCTTCTTCACGTATTCCCACGACGCTTCCATCCCCTCGTCGGGGACGTTGCGCAGCCACCCGCCGAAGACCGGGAGCCAGTAGCCGTAGCGCAGTCGATGCTCGCTCACGGTCAGCCCTCCCCGCGCGCGAGCGCCGCGTCGTACGCCGCGCCCGGCGACTCCCATTCCCCGTACGGACCGCGCAGCCCGCTCGCCACGAGCGGCGTCGCTTCACGCCGCACTCCCGCGCGCGTCTCGATGAAGTCGACGAACGGCTGCCAGGGATCGAAGCCGATCACGCGCGGCGCGTCGGCGACGAAGTTCGAGAGCGCGTTGACGTCGTAGTAGTAATGCTTCCCGTCGCGGTCGTCGACGAGATACTCGATGCCGCCGATATCGAGCCCGATGGTGCGCGCGATGCGCTCCGCGCCGGCGACGATCTCCGCCGGCGGCGTCGCGCGCTGCACCGTCATCCCGTTCTTCGGCGCGTCGATCGCGCACGCGGCGCGGGCGAGCGATTCGCCGCGCGTCGTCTGGCAGATGTCGGCCGGGCAGAGGTCGAACGATCCTTCGGCCGGGAAGACGTCGATCGCGTAGAGGAACTTTCCGCCGAGCAGCTCGATGCGGGTGATGTGCCCGTCGCGCAGCGGCGCGGCCTCCTGGACGAGCGCGACGCCGTCGATGCCTAACGCGACGCGTCCCTCGTCGACCGCTGCCGTCAGCGCCGCCTCGTCGTCGTACCTGACGATTCCCGCCCCGCTCCCGCCGATGTTCGCCTTGACGAGCACCGGATAGCGGAGCTTCCGCGCCGCGTCGCGCACCCGCTCCGCCGAGTTGACGACGATGCTCTTCGGGAAGGGAAGGCCGAGTCCGGCGAGGATATCGAGCTGCTGCGCCTTCGAGATCTCCGTCTCGTACGGTCGCGCACCGTTGATCACCGGAACGCCGAGCCGCTCGAGGTGCCGCAGCCAGTTGAGCGTATGGAAGGTGGACTGGGCGTGCCCGCGCAGGTACGCCGAGGGCGAGGCGCGGTTGACGACGACGGACCAGGGGACGTCGGTCTCGGTCGGATCGTACGCGTGCGCGGAGGCATCCAGGCGCACGTAGGGGAGGTGACGACGGTCGAGCTCCGCGAAGAGCGGACGGAACCAGTCGGGATGCTCGTGATAGATGGCGATCGGCTTCATGGAACCTCTCCGTGAGAGTGACGGCGTCACGGCGGTTGCCATTCCGCGAGCGCCCGGTCCGCCCGACGAAGCTCGGACGGGTAGGACAGAACCCTGTCAACGAATGCAAGAACGCCCCGGTTCCCTGGGAACCGAGGCGCTGATGTTCCTGTCCGCTGACTGTGCTAGCTCAGTGCGACGCGCGGCTCGGTCCGGCTCATGAGGTGATGCCACATGAGTCCGCGACAATTGCCGAGCGCGAGATGAGAGAGCATGAATCGAAGTGTAGACGGATCGCGGCGCGGGGTCAATCGTAGTTCCCTGATTCGGCGGTTTTCCGAGGCGATGCACGTTCAGGCGAACGAGCGATGCGCGATGCACGATACGGATGCACGACAGGCGATGCACGAAAGGGCGCGTCCCTTCGTGCATCGTGCATCGCCGACCAGCATCGTGCATCGTGCATCGCCGGTTCGCCTCAACGTGCATCCCCTGATCAGAAGCGCGCGTCGAGGTACAGATAGACGCGCACTCCGCCCTTCGGACGAATCCCCTTCGCGATGTCGGCGCGGAGCAGTCCGTCGAACGCCGAGGCGCCGATCCCCGCGCCGGCGAGCGGCTTGCCGGGGTGCTGCCAGTCGTCGCGGCTCCCCGCCCGGCCGAGATCGCCGAAGAGCACCGGGCTGACCACGCCGCGCGACAACGCGAGCTCGCCGCGTCCGAGCCAGAAGGCGTCGCCCGCTCCGCTCCCGGGATCGATGCCGCGCACCGTCTGCGGTCCGCCGACGAAGAACAGCTTCTGGATCGGCGGCTTGCCGCCCGCCATCCCCGCGGCGCCGGTGAGTGCACCCGTCGTCCCGAAGGGGAGCGGATGCGAGAGCGTCAGATCGACGAGAGCGCGGCCGTAGTCGAAGCTCCCCCCCGCCGCCTCGCCGCGCGTGTCGGCGATGAGGCGCCAGCCGCGCGGGTCGAGCCCGAAGGTCCGCGTCACCGAGAGACCGAGACCGCCGATGTTGCCGCGCTGGGCGGTGATGTTCTCCGGAAACTTCCCCTTGCCGAGATGCGCGAGCGAGACGTTGGTCTTCACCGTCGCGTCGGAGTGATGCTCGCCGAAGAGTCGCCAGCGCACGACGCTCTCGCCGACCGACGTCCGCGTCAGCTCGGCGCCGGTGGAGCGATAGTAGAAGCCGTCGTCGCGACCGAAGAGCAGCGCGCCGAGCGATGCGCCGAGGGTGAAGGGATCGCCGTAGTCGCCGGCGACGGCGAGGCGGTGGTAGCCGGTGAGGTCCCAGGTGCGCCGCGGATTCGCATGCGCCACCCCGAGCTCGAGGTTCGGGTGCAGGTCGGCGACGCCGAGCCGGGCGAGCGCGTGCGCGCTGTAGCCATGGTTCAGCCGCTGGTCGGCGCGAATGCCTAACGACAGCCCCTCGACGCGATTGTAGCGGATGAGCCCTCCGCCGAGCCCGTAGAGGATCGTCGGCGGGGGAAGCTGGCCCTCCCCACCTTCCGCCTGCAGCGACATCGCCCAGTCGCGCAGCTCGTCGCGGTCGGTCGCGCCGAAGACGACGTCGCTCGACTCGAAGATCGAGGGGGGCAGGTCGCGCGAATGCGCGAGCAGCGCGGTGTCGCAGGGGACGACGATGAAGGTGCGCACACCCGAGCGTCGGGTCACCTCGGAGCGCCGTCCGCTCATGCGCTTCAGGCACTCGCTCTTCTCCGCGTCCTGCAGGGAGTCGAGCTGCTTGACGCCGGCCCACGCCGAGTCGCCGTGGACGTGACGCTCGCGAAGCGTCGCTGCGGAGTCGGCCATCGGAAGGAGCGCGGCGTAGCGCGTCATCAGCGAATCGAACGCCTGACTCGGCAGCGCGGTCCCGCGCACGGCGTCGTAGGTGAAGCGCTCCTCCCAGGTGATCGGCAGGCGCATCGGCCCGACCTCGACGAGTCCCTCCGCGGTGCGCGAGATCGGCATCCACCAGCGCCCGCCCTGGAGCGCGAACTCCTGCGTCACCGCGGTGAGCGAGGCGCGCATCGGATGCAGCGCCGGCTTCAGCCAGCCGGGGATGTCTTCGTCGTCGCCCTTCTCTCCCGCGGCTCGGTCGCGCGCGCTCTCCTCGTTGATCACGATCCACACATCGAGCGGCGAGGAGAGGCGATACGCGGCGCGAACGAGCTGCGCGCTCTCGCGATCGAGCCAGAGCGAGCCGACGACCGCGTTCCAACGCTCGGCGCGCGGGTTCACCCGCAGCTCGATGAGGTGATACTCGTCGCCGCGAGGGATGCGGATGACCACCGAGTCGCCGATCGAGTACTTGTAGTACGCCTCGGCGCCGGGCCCGAGCGGATGGATGATCTCCTCGTCGTTGACGTCCACCTTCCACCGCCCGACGGGCCAGAGGCGATCCTCGCCCGGCACGTAGGGAAGCTCGACGATCTCGGTGCTCGAGGGATCCCTCGTGTCGTCGTCGTCGTCGTCCACGAACTGCACCGCGCGCGCGCCGGTGATCTGGACCAGCGCTCCCTGATCGCGGTCCCACCACACCTTCGCGGCCTGCTCACCGCGCGCGGCGAGCCGCTCGCGGGCGAGGGCACGAAGCGCGATCCCGGCGGACATCCGCTGATAGGCCAGCGCCTGGTACGACCGCAGCGTCGAGTCCACCGCGGTGCGCGCCTCACGCGCCCGGAGGACGAGGGCCCGGGTCGCGGGGGTGGCATACGCGGAGGCAATGAGCGCGGGGGTGACGGGAATCCGTCGCGCCGCCCGCCGCGCCGCCTTCGCGGTGGAGTCGTTCACCGCCGCGGTGACCGCGACCGTGTCGCGCCCCCCACCGCGCAGCGTGATGCTGACCTGCCGGCCTCCTTTTTTCGGCGTCGTGTCCGTCTTCGCGGAGGGAACCGTGTCGCGGCTCTGGACGAGAGGCGCGGCCGAGAGGAGGAGGGAGGCGAGAAGAGGGAGCATGGGCGGAGGAAGAGACTGAGATAGTACGTCGGGGGGCGGGCGGTGTTTCGATTTCTGGAGGACGCTGAGGGGGTGGGGACGCGGAGCCGGCGGCTTTGCCAATCACGGAGAACTGCAGGCGAGGACCACGGAGGACGCGGAGGGTGCCGTGAGGAGGTCGAGTTCCGTGCACCGGAACCTGAACTGATTGGGGGCACGCCACGGGAGATCATCCCACACGGCGTGCCCCCTCTGTCTTCGGGGCTCGTGGCAACAGAAGCCTTCCCTGCTTGCCCCAATAAGACCAAAGCCACACGCTCGTAGCGCGCGGCTCTTTCCCTGCCGCGGACCCTTCCGTGTCCTCCGTGGTCCTCTCTTGCCGTTCTCCGTGATTGCCGAAGCCACCAGCTCTGAGTCCTCCCCCCGGGGATTGCGTCCCCCCACCCCGCTCCCCTGATTTCCACGTTCCTCCCTCTCTCACTCCTCCCTCATCGCATGCGTCGCCTCTCTGCTCTCGCGCTCGCCATCACCCTCTCTGCGTCCTCCCTCCCAGCGCAGCAGACCACGCCCATCGACTGGAATGCCGCGCGTGACGAGACCGTGCGGATGATGCAGGAGTACTTCCGGATCAACTCCACCAACCCGCCGGGGAACGAGCTGCAGACCGCGCTCTGGCTGAAGAACGTGCTCGAGAAGGAGGGGTTCGAGACGCAGATCCTCGACACCGTCTCGCTCGGCGCCGGGCGCGCGAACTTCTACGCGCGGCTCAAGGGGAACGGGAGCAAGAAGGCGATCGCGCTCGTCCATCACATGGACGTCGTCCCCGCGACGAGCTCGTACTGGACGCAGGATCCGTTTGGCGGCGCCATCGTTGATGGCGCCATTTACGGCCGTGGCGCGCTCGACATGAAGGGCGAGGGGATCGCGCACCTGATGGCGATGCTGCTCCTCAAGCGGAGCGGCGCGCAGCTCAATCGCGACATCGTCTTCATCGCCAACTCCGACGAGGAGCTCGGCTCGACCGGCGCGATCCAGTTCGTCGACAAGCACCCCGACCTGCTGAAGGACGTCGAGTTCCTCATCACCGAGGGGGGCGACAACGCCGTCACGAAGGGGAAGCTCAAGTACTGGGGCGTCGGTGTCGCCGAGAAGCGCACGTTCTGGCAGAGCGTGACCGTGAAGGGGACGCCGTCGCACGGCTCGCGGCCGACGAAGCAGAACCCCGTGCCGAAGCTCGTGCGCGCGCTCGCGAAGATCGCCGACTACGAGACGCCGATCCACGTCACCCCGGGCGTCGCGAAGTACTTCCGCGACATCTCGCCGATGTACACGGGCGAGCAGCGTCGCTGGCTGGCCGACGTCGCGACCGCGGTGAAGAACCCGCGCGCGAAGGCGTGGATCACGAGCGACGTGTACTGGAACGCGATCCTCCGCAACACCATCTCGCTCACCGGGCTGCAGGGATCGAACAAGACGAACGTCATCCCCCCCGAGGCGACGGCGAAGCTCGACATCCGCCTCCTCCCGGACCAGGATCCGGCGCAGATGCTCGCGACGCTCCAGCGCATCGTCAACGACACGTCGGTCCATTTCAGCACCGACCTCAAGCCGAAGACGCCGCTCGAGAACCCGATCGACACCGACCTCTTTCACGCGATCGAGCGTGCCGCGCGCGACCGCGATCCGAAGGCGATCGTCACGACGCCGATGCTCACCGGCGCCACCGACCGGCCCACCTACCGCAAGCTCGGCATCGTCACCTACGGACTCGATCCATTCATGACGGAGGCCGCCGACGCGCAGAAGGGGGTGCACGGGAACGACGAGCGGCTCTCGGTGGAGAACGCCGGCTTCGGGGTGCACTTCCTGTACGACATCCTGCGATACGCGCAGTGAGCGGGGACCTCCCGCCCGAGGTCTTCGTCGAGTACGGGAAGCAGCTCGTCGAGTGGATCGGCGAGTTTCTCGCCAACCCGGAGCGCCATCCCGTGCTCGCGCGGGTGAAGCCGGGCGAGATCGCGGCGGCGCTCCCCGTGTCGCCGCCGGTGCGTGGGGAGTCGCTAGACGCGATCATCGCCGACTTCGAGCGGACGATCGTCCCCGGGATCACGCACTGGAATCACCCGGGCTTCTTCGCCTACTTCTCGATCAGCGCGTCGGCGCCGGGGATACTTGGCGAGCTGCTGACGGCGGCGCTCAACGTCAACGCGATGCTCTGGCGCACCTCGCCCGCGGCGACGGAGCTCGAGCTGCGCGCCCTCGACTGGCTGCGGCAGCTCCTCGGACTCGACGAGGGGTGGCATGGCCACATCAACGACACCGCGTCGATC
>DATAIN010000847.1:0-11077 GCA_036262635.1 Gemmatimonadaceae bacterium
CTGGCTGACAGCCGACGGCCGCGAGGGTGAGGACGACGAAGGTGATGACGGCGGAGCGCGAACGGGTCAGGGGGAGCGTGGTCATCGGCAGGTTCCCTCCGGCGCGAAGAGCGGTGGGGCCGCGGTCGCGCTGAACGCGCCCGACTGGCAGTACGCGACGTCGGTCTGATCGAGCTTCGTTCCCGGGGGCGCCTTGAGGCGCGAGGACGAGCGCCGCTCCTGTCCCTTGAAGGCGACGGTGAGCGACGGGATCGTGATCACCGAGAAGATCGGCGCCATCTTCGCCGGGCGCGCGGCGACGGGACGGAGGTCGTCGTACCAGCCGTAGCGCGCCGTCGCGCCGATCGGGTACGGGCCGAAGGTGGCGGTCCAACCACGATGGTCGCGGACGTTGTAGACCGCCTTGTTCCACTCCATCCCCGCCGGGGTGTCGCTCGTCTTCACGAAATCGCCGAGGGCACCGGCGACCATGTCCGAGCAGAAGTGGCCGCTGACGGGGCGCAGCGAGAGGCAGGTGTTGTCGTGGAGGATGCTGCCGACGACGACGCCGACGTCGACCCACGCCATCTTCTGGCCGTTAGGCAGGACGAACTCGTCGTGCCAGCGGGGGAAGGTCCAGTCCACCCCCTGGATCTCCTTCGGCATGTCGCAGTTCGGGCCGACTCCGCCGAAGCATTGCTCGCCCTGCACGCTCACGAGGTCCTCACGAATCCCGTAGAGCTGCTCGACCTGCGCGTGGGACATCGGCGCCGGCGCGAAGAAGCCGTACTTGCTGTCGCGCTCCGCCGAGGTGGCGACCTCGCGCCAGAGATCGGTCCACTGCGCGCCGCCCTTCATGGCAGCGATGTGGCGTCGCAGC
This sequence comes from Gemmatimonadaceae bacterium, assembly GCA_036262635.1. GTDB lineage: Bacteria > Gemmatimonadota > Gemmatimonadetes > Gemmatimonadales > Gemmatimonadaceae > JABFXC01. Next base: position 860 of record DATAIN010000847.1, read on the forward strand.
TCCGCGTCGGTCGGACCGCGGCCGAGGAGCTGGTCGTACGCGAACGCGGTGAACGCGATCTCGCTCCACGCGCCAACGAGCTCGTCGTACGAGAGCGTCGATGCGGCCGCGGCGCGGGTCCAGCGGTTCACCAGGTTGAAGTCGGCGACGTTACCAGGAAGCGCGGCGCCGGCCCGATAGGCGCGCGACACGGTGTCGGCCCGCGGCGCGACGGGTCGCGGCGTCGGCGACGGGACCGCGCGGGGCGGGACACGTCCACCGGCGGTCGGCTTCGTGACGTCCTGCGCGCCGAGCGCGACCGGCGCCACGGCGAGCAGGCCGGCGAGCGCGCGAATGATGCGAATGCGAGGCATCGACGGGATGGGTAGGGTGTGGGGTGTGTGGGAGGTGGGGTGGAGCAGCTACTGCATCCGCGCGACTTCGATGCGATCGGCGGAGTGGCCTGACACGGGGGGGCGAGCCGAGCCCAAGGCTAGCGCGAAAAGGCGCGAGACGTCCAGACCTTCCTCCACCAGCGCCGCCTTCACCGCCTTCGCGCGCGATTCGGAGCGGGCCTGCTCTGCCGCCGGGTCGCCGCCGGGAGCGACGTGCCCCTCGACGACGAAGCCGCCGCCCGACTGCTGGAGGAGCTTCGCGAGCGCGCGCACGGTGCCGCGCGATGCGGCGTCGAGCGCGCCGTCGGCGCCGAAGCGGAGCCCCTCGAGCACGACGCGGCCATCGTCGGCCAGGTCGGCGGCGAGTCGCGCGGCGTCGTCGGAGCGACGGCCGCCGGCGAGCGACTTCACCCCGCGCTCGCTCCGGTTCAGCATCGTGTCGGTGACGGTGCCGACCTTCGCGACCGCGGTGTCGACGCCGCGTCCGGTCTTCTCGAGGGTGGAGTCGACCGTCCTGCCGGCGCGGGCGACCACCGCGCTGTCGGCCTGGGCCTTCTTCGCCTTCGCCTTGTCGGTCGCTTCCTTCCTGATGCGGTCGATCACTCCGAACTGCGCGGCCGCTGGTCGGGTGCCGAACAGGACCACCGCTCCGACCAGGGCGGCGGCGACGACGTCGAGGGTGCGCATCGATCCTCCGGGAACCATGAAGCCAGGGGCGAGCGACGGAATGGGTCGCTCGCCACGTCCGTGTTACGCAGCGAGCCGCGGGTTGCTCTCACTCACGGCGCGGAGAGCTTCGGGGCGTCGAAGCTGCCGGTGATCGTGACCGTCGCCGTCCCCGAGGCCCCGCCCGTTCCGGTGAAGCTGAAGCTCCCCTTCACGCGGTCGGCCGAGGAGGAGGTGATGGTGAGCGAGCCGGCGGTGGAGACGTAGTTCTCCTGCCCGCCGTTGCTGAAGATCGCGGCGAAGGCGCCGCTGTTCTGCGACGCGTTCGCGTCGAGCTGATAGGTGCCGGCGGCGGGAATTCCGGCGAGCCGCGAGAACTGGATGGACCCCACGCTCGAGCTGTTGCTGAGCGAGATCGTGAAGAGGTTGGTAGTGAGGAGGAAGCCCGCCTGTCCGCTGAGGCTCTTCGACGCCGCTCCGCTGACGGTGGCGGTGAAGCTTCCGGCCTGGTTCTTCGGCCCCGTCGGACCATCGCCGCCACCGCAGGCGGCGAGCAGGGCGAGCGAGGTGAGCGCGAATGCGCGCCGAGCTGTGACTCTCATGGCGATTCCTCCGGCCGATCGATCGGCGTCGGTGTCTGGTCTCGTGCACGCGCTTCCGGCGCGTGCATCGCCAGTGTGACGTGGCGGTCGCGGATTCCTTCTCACCGGGGCCGCGGGCGACGTGTTGCCAGCGACCGGGGCGCGCCCCATACTCGTCCCTCCGCGTTCCCCCGCTCGCGACCGTGCCCGGACCTGGCCGATGATGACAGCGCTTCCGCTCCTGCTCGTCCTCCTGCGATCGCCGCTCACGCCGCAGACCGGCGAGGATCCGCGCGCGGTGGTGCGCGCCGCGGCGCTGGCGATGCGCGGCGACAGCGCGCCGGCGGTGGCGGCGCGGTGGTCGGCCCGGCTGCAGCGCGATTCCACCGACCGCGCCGCGGCGCTCGGCCTCGCCACTCTGGCGCGGCTGCGCTACGAGTACGAGGACGCCGAGCGGCGCTACCGCCGGATCTTCGGCGACGACTCCTCGCGCGGGGCGAGCCTCGACCGTTATGACGCGTACGCGCGCATCGGCCTCGCGCGGGGGATGGAGGCACAGGGGGTCGGCGGCGAGCCGGTCATCGCACACTTCAGACGCGCGCTCACCGACGCGCGCGCCACGAACGATCGCGCCGCGGTGGGACTGGCCCAGTTCTACATCGGGAACGTGCTGGCGCCGGCGGGGGGAATCGCCGAAGCGTTCCAGTACTTCGACAGCGCGATGAGCGTGCTCCCTCCCGATGCCGACGACGTTCGCTCACTGGTGCGCTGCCGGCGCGGGCAGATCTTCGTCGCCATCGCGCACCCGGGAAGCGCCGACACGATGCGCGCCGCGGAGGCGTTCGCGACCCGCGCGAACGACGACGACGCACAGGCGATCTGCCTGCGCGGCGTCGCGCTCGATCACATGCTCGCCGGCCGGCTCGACTCGATGGCCATCGTGGACCGCGCCCTCGTCGACCTGCGCCGGCGCATGCGCGATCGCAGCGGACTCGCCATCGCGCTCACGCTGCAGGCCGACCACCTGCGCTCGCAGGGCAACTTCGGCCGTGCGCAGCCCATCTTTCGCGAGGCGCTGAGCGAGGCGCGCGCGTCGCACAACCACTACATCGAGGCGACGGTGGCGCTCGGCATGGGCGGGACCGCGCTCACGCTGAACGATCACGCGACCGCGGCGGAGTACGTGGAGCGGGCGGTGAGCGCCTTCGAGGCGGCGCACGACTCGGGAAGCCTCATGCTCGCGCTCTCCTTCCGGCCTTTCATCTCGATGGCGGCGGGCGATCTCCCGGCCGCGCGGCGGCAGAGCGAGGTGATCCTCGGCTTCTGGCGCCACATCCAGGACTGGGAGCAGCTCGCCGAGACGCTGATGCAGCGCTCGGTGATCGAGATGCGCGCCGGTGACTACGCGGCGGCGGCGCGCGCGCTCGACGAGGCCGACGCGGCACTCCGACGCGTGCCGAGGCCGGCGTCGATCGCGTCGGTGGCGTACCATCGCGGGCAGCTCGCGCTGTATCGCGGCGATCTGGCGGGCGCGGAGCGCGGGTTCCGTCGCTACGTCACGATGCTGGACAGCGCGAGTCACCTGCTGCGCTACGACGGGCGCGTGCGGCTCGCCGAGGTGCACGCCCGCCGCGGCGACGCCGCGGCCGCGGACCGGGAGCTCGCGGGCGCGGGGGCGGAGCTCGACACCTGGCGCGCGTCGCTGAGCGATCCGGAGATGCGTACCCTCGCCTTCCAGGCGAGCCCCTTCGAGGCGAACGACCGGAACGCGAGCGTGGCGACGGTGCTGGCAGCGCTCGTCCGCGGGGGGCGCGGCACCTCCGCCTTCGCGCTGGCCGAGCGGCGGCGGGCGCGCGACCTCGCCGAGCGGATGACGCGCACGCGCGCGCTGCTCGAGCAGGATGCGGCGGCGGGCGCGCGGGATTCGTCGGGGCACGATTCGCTCTCCGCCGCGCGCAGCCTCACGCTCGCCGAAGCCGCGGGTGCGATTCCCGACGAGCGCACCGCGCTGCTCGAGTACGTCACCGGCGCGCGCGGGGCTCCCACCTCGCTGTTCGTCGTGACGCGCGACGGAGCGAACGGCTCCCGCGCGCACGTGCTGCGCTCCGCCGACTCGCTCGTCGCCGACATCGGGCGCCTCGTCAGCCTGCTCGAGGGGGGCGACGATCCACGCGAGCTTGAAAGCGCGTTAGGCAGCGCGCTGCTCGATTCGGCGGTGCGCGCGCTCCCGGCGTCGGTGACGCGGCTGGTGATCGTCCCCGACGGGCCACTGCACCGGGTGCCGTGGGACGCGCTGCGGCTGGCCGACGGCCGCTACGCGGCGGAGCGGTTCGCGATCGGGATCGCGCCGTCGGCGACGGTGCTCGCCCGGCTGTCGCGCGAGCGGCGCGACGCGGGCCACGGCACGCGATTGCTCGCCTTCGGCGATCCGGCCTTCCCGGAAGCGAAGGCGAGCGAGGAAGGCGAGGTCTATCGCTCCGCGTTCGCGGAGACGGGCGGGCTGCCGCGGCTCCCGAGCTCGGCGCGCGAGGCGCGGCTCGTCGCGCGCTACGCGGACGACGCGAACGTCCGGCTGCGCGACGATGCGAGCGCCGAGTACCTGGAGCGCACGCCGCTCGCCGGCTACGACGTGCTGCACTTCGCGACGCATGCGCTGGTCGATGACCGCGCGGCGACGCGCAACGCTCTCGCGCTCGCGCCGGGGGGCACGGATGCGGACGGCTTCGTCGCCGCGGCGGATCTCGCCGCGCTGCATCTCGACGCGGATCTGGTGGTGCTCTCGGCGTGCCGCTCGGCGGGAGGCGTGGTGGTGGACGGCGAGGGGGTGCAGGGGCTGACCGCACCTCTGCTCGCCGCGGGCGCGCGCTCGGTGGTCGCGACGACCTGGCGGATCAGCGACCGCGCGACGGTTCCCTTCGTCGAGGCGTTCTACTCGGGGATGGCGCGCGGGCTCCCGGTGGCCGAAGCGCTGCGCGCCGCGAAGCTCGACGCGATGCGTCGCGGTGCGCCACCGCGCGACTGGGCGGCGTTCACCGCGGTGGGGGATCCGTTCGCGATCGTCCCGCTGCACGAGCCGGCGCGCGCCTGGCACCTGTGGGCGCTGGTGCCGGGAGGGCTCGTCGTCATCGCCGCGGCGCTCTGGCTGCTGATGCGGACGCGCCGCGCGGCGCCGCCCGCGCGCGTCGCCGGCGCTGCCTAACGGCCGACGCGGAGCCGGCGCGCGGCGGAGCGGCGCTCGCCGCCGTCGAGCTGCGCGCGCACCCACCAGCGGTAGTCGCCCGCGCCGAGCTCCGTGGCGGCGAGAGTAGCGGTGGTGTCGGCGGTCTCGCGGCTCGCGCGCACGGCGCCCTCGGGAGTGAGCACCTCGAGCAGGTAGCGGCGCGCGCCCGGCACGGGGTGCCAGGTGAAGGTGAACGGCCCGCTCCCCGACGCATCGGCGGCGGGCGCGATCGCCACCACCTCGGCGCTGTCGCCGCGCAGGACGTCCGACTCGCTGCCCCGGCGCCAGCGCTGCCAGGGGCCGAGCACCGCGACGAAGACGAGCGCCGCGGCGAGCGCCGCCACGAGCGTGACGCCGATGGGGCGGCGCCAGCGGATGTGCTGCACGGCGGCGCCCGCGTCGGCGCGGCGCCCCGCCTCGATCGCGCGCAGCAGCTCGAAGTCGCGGCGGCAGTCGGGACAGGTCATCGCGTGGTCGAGCACCTCGAGCCGCGCCTGCTCGCGCCCCTCGCCGCGGACGAGCGCGAGCAGCGCGTCCGGGCTCGGGCACGACGCTCGGCTCGGGTCGCGGCGCGCCTCGGTCGCGCGCGCGTAGAGCGCGCGGAGCTGATCGTCGTTCAGGTGCGAGGCCACGTGATCCCCATCTTGGTCAGGCGCTGCCGCAGGTCGTCGAGCCCGCGGTAGAGCAGGTTGCGGGTCTTCGCCTCGGTCCAGCCGAGCAGCTCGGCAATCTCCTCGCGCTCGTAGCCGCTGAGGTACATGCGGACCACGGTGCGGCGCGAGAGCGGGAGCGTCTCCAGCGCGGCGAGAACCTGGCGTTCGAGATCACGTGCGTCCGTCTCATCGGATGCGCTGGCGCTGGCGGCGAGCCGCTCGGAGTGCTCGTCCACGGAATCGGTGAGGTCGGCGCCGCGCGCACGGCGGCGGCGCAGCAGGTCGAGCGCCGCCGTGGTGGCGGCCCTGTATACGTATGACGCACCGAGCCGCTCGATCTGCTCAGTCGTCGTGCACGACCGCCACAAACGAATGCGCACGTCCTGCACGACGTCGTCCACGTCCGCATCCGACAGGCCATGCCGCGCCCCCACGCTCCGCACCATGCGGACGCAGCGCGAAAGCACGGCATCGAGCGCGGCGGAGATCGCGTCGGAGGCGGGGGAGCTCATGCGACGAAGCTACGCCGACAACGGCAGCGATGCGAACTCCGTCGTGACCGCGGTCGGGGCGACCGGCGTCATCGCGCCGAGCGGCTCGTGGCGCGTGTGGGACGGTGACCGCCAACAGGCGGAGTTCGTCCGGAGATAGACCCACCGGCCCGCGACGACGCGCGCCCCCACCTCCCGCAAATCGATTCAAGTGACCCTCATCACTCACGCGTGCGCGAGCGTCGTTGCTTGCGCGCTCGTCGCAGCGCCGCTCCTCGCCCAGGATGCTTCCAGCACCGCGTCCGGCTGGCGCTTCCAGCCGACCGTCTCCGTCGGAGAGCAACTCGACGACAACGTCTTCCTTCTCCCCGACGCCAAGAAGACGCGGCTCGGGGCCGGAGCGCCGGCGGGGTCGCGCTACGCCGCGATGGCCAGCGCATCCGACGTCGTCACGACGGTCAGCGCGCAGGCGACCCTCCGGGGTGCGGGCCTCGCGGGAAGAACGCTGTCGATCGTTCCCGAGTTCGAGTACGACCTCTACGTGCGCAATCCCGAGCGGCGAGGTGGAAGGCTGGGTGTCTCGCTCGCGCAGAAGATGGCGCGCGGCGGGCTGCTCCGGCTGAAAGGCTCCATGCAGCCGCAGACTTTCTTCAAGAACTACCTGCTCGACGCCATCGACGGAAACAATGACGGCAGCATCGATGCGAGCGAACGCCTCTACGCGCCAGCGAAGCAGGGCGAGAGCTCGGCTGAGGCCGACTACACCTTCCGGTTGCGAAAGGCAACGACGAGCCATCCCTTGGGCGCGGCGCTGCGCGTCGGCGCGGGCTGGTACTCGCGCACGAACAACAGCAGCTTCGCCTCGCGCGATCTCCACGGGCCGACGGCGAGCGCTCGGCTCCTGATGACGCCCGGTAGCAGCTCGAGGATCGACCTCGCGTACGACTACGCCCTGCTTGGCGCACCCGCGATGCGGAACGTCGCGATCCTCGACGAGAGCCAGTTCCAGCGTGACTTCAACGGCAACGGCACGACGAACGATGCGGCGGCTCGGGCCTTCGAGATGGTGGACCGCTCCCGCAGCGAGCAGGAGCTGAGCGCGACCGCCGGCAACGATTTCGGGCGGACGGATCTCGAGGTCAGCTACGCGCATCGCGCCCGAACCTTCAGCTCCAGTCAGCCATACGACGTCGGCAACAACGGCCGGCGTGACGCCCGCAACGAGTTCGGCGGTACCCTCCGTTTCCGACTCGGGGACGCCCTGCGTCTCCGCGCGAGCCTGCAGCGGGGAACGCAGACGCTGAACCGCGCCAGTGCGAACGTCTCGACCGGCGATGTGGCCGACTACAGCCGCACGCGCAGCGCGCTCGTCCTCGAGTATCGCTTCTAGCGCTCACGTTTCACCGAGCCCACACCAATGCTGACTTTCATAGTGCTCCTGACGCTCGCGGGCTCGCCCGTCGGGCCGCAGCCCGGGACAGCCGATCCGCGCACCGTGCAGTGCACGGCGCACAACCGAAGCGACGGCAAGGACCGTAAGTGCAGGGTGCGCATCCCGAGGCAGGCGACCCTCCTCGCCTGCACGGCGTCCGACAAGGCGGCGGGACATTGTGTGCTCGATCCGCAGAGCCGCGTCGTCGCCTGGACCGTCGGCGAGAAGGGCGCGCAGTGCCGGCTCGTGTCGAAGAAGACCGATTGGAAGAAGAAGGTGACGATCAAGGTCGCGAAGGCGACTCCCCGCGGTGGGGGGAGTTGCACCCTCTTCGTGGGGCTGCAATGACCCGCCGAAGCGACGCGCCGAAGCGCGTGCTGTTCAGCGGGTATGCGCCGGTGCATTTCGTCTGCTTCCAGCCGCTCTACGAGCGGTTGAAGCGGCGGCGGGACATCGAGATCGTGCTCTCCGGAGGGCGTGAGGCATCCCCGGATGGCGGGCCCGCGCTGAGCGCGAAGCAGCTCTACGCCGGCTTCCGCGTCCCGGCGTCAAAGGTGAAGCCGTTGGAAAAGGTCCAGCGGGAGCGCTTCGACATGGTCTTCTGCGCGCACGTGTCGGGGTACTTCCCACGGGAAGACCGTGACCGTATCCAGCTCTTTCACGGCGTCTCCTTCCGCAACATGGCCGTCCGCCGCGATGTGCTGGTCTACGACCGCCTCTTCGTCGTGGGCCCGTACATGCGCCGGCTCTTCACCGAAAACCAGCTGCTCCGCGAAGACGATCCGCGCCTCGTACCGATCGGCTTCCCGAAACTCGACCGGTTGACGGACGGGACACTCGACCGGCGGCGGATTCTTCAACGTCTGAAGCTGAGCGGTCGCCGCCCCGTGGTGCTCTACGCCCCCACCGGCCAGGCAGGCAACTCGCTCGAGCTGGGCGTCGGGGAGGCGATGATCGAGCGCCTGAAGCGCACCGGGAAGTACGACATCCTGATCAAGCTGCACGATCATCCGCGCGACCGACTCACGGACTGGCCGAGCCGGCTGAAGCCGCTCCTCGACGCCCACACGAAGCTGGTCAGCGACTACGACGTTGTCCCCTATCTCTTCGTCGCCGACCTGCTCGTCACCGACGCATCCTCGGTGTCGAACGAGTACTCGCTGATGAATCGGCCGATGGTGTTCCTCGACGTGCCGCAGATGCTCGCCGCCATGGAGCGCAAGGGTGTCGCGCTCGATCTCGACACCTGGGGTCGAAAAGGCGGCGTCACCGTTCGCTGGCCCGACGAGGCGGTCGAAGCGATCGATTGGTCGATCGCGCACCCCGGAAGCGGGAGCGGGGTCCGGCGCGCCATGGCGCGCGATCTCTTCTATAACCCCGGCCGCGCGGCCGAAGCCGCGGAACAGTGGGTGCTCGCCCGCCTCGGGCTGGCCGCTTCGAGGAGAAGCGCCGCGTAAGCGAATGCCACGAGACAGGACGATGCAGCTCCGGCAGATCGTCGTCCTTCTCCGGCCGCATGCGGCCGGAGAAGGACGGAAGCTGATCGCCGGCGCGTGCCTGGGCATCGCGATGGTGGCGCTGCACGTCATCCGTCCCTGGCCACTCAAGTGGCTCCTCGATCTCCTCACCGGCCGGCATCGCCACGCGCCGATCGTCGCATGGGCAGCCGAACGGGGGGTCGCCGGTCCCGTGACGCTGAGCATCGCCTTCGTGGTGTTGTCGTCGGCCTTCGCGCTGGCCGAGTACAGCCAGCGCATGGTGCTCAGCACGGTCGCCAACCGCATGGTGTACCGGCTTCGCACCACGGTGTTCGAGGAGCTGTTGCGCCGGCCGCTCGAGTTTCACGATTCACACGAATCGGGCGAGCTGCTGACGCGGATCGTCTACGACACGACGCGGCTGCGTCGCGGGGCGACGGGTATCCTGCTCCACCTGTTCCAGCCGCTTTTCCTGCTCGCCGCGACGCTGATCGTGCTGTTCTGGATCGCGCCGCTGCTCACCGCTGTCGTCGCGATCGGCGGGGTGGTGGCGCTCGCGCTCATGCACCACCGCGGCACGCGTATCGGGATCGGGGCTCGGCGGCAGCGGCGCAAGGAGGGGCGGATCGCCGCGCTGGTCGCGGCGGAGCTCGAGGGCGTTCGCGAGATGCAGGCCCTGGGAACGGAGGCCAGCGCGGCCGCCACACGCTTTCAGCGCAAGAGCGCGCGAAGCATCAGCAGCGATCAGCAGGTCAGCCGGCTCGCCGCGCACGCGAGCCTCCAGGTCGAGCTGCTCTTCGCGACCACCGTCGCCATCGCCCTGGCGCTTGGCGCCTACGCCGTCGCGCGGCAGCGCTTCTCGGCCGGCGACCTCGTGCTCTTCGTGACCTACGTCCTCACGCTGCGTGAGCCGTTCGCGCAGTTCGGGCGGCAGACCTCCCGCCTCGGCCGCACAGCGGCCTGCGCCGATCGACTCGCCGCGCTCCTCCGGACCACGCCCGCCACGACCACGCCGACCCTTCGCACCGAGCAACTGCACGGACGACTCGTCCTCGACCACGTGTCAGTGAAGGCGCCGAAGAAGACACGCGGTGCCCGCAAGTCCGCGCTCGAGAAAGTCTCGTTCGCGATCGAGCCGGGCGAGCGGGTCGCCGTCGTGGGTCGCAACGGGGCGGGAAAATCCACGCTGCTCCGCGTCGTGCTCGGAATCGTTCCACCGACCCGCGGACGCGTGATCGTCGATGACCACGACGTCGCGGCGCTCGACGCGGGGTGGTTCCGCGCTCAGCTCAGCGTCGTGTTCCAGGAGACCCCGCTCTTTGG
>DATAIN010000848.1:0-5680 GCA_036262635.1 Gemmatimonadaceae bacterium
CCGCCGAGCTGCTCGCCGACGTGGTGCAGCATCCGTCCTTCCCGGAGGACGCGTTCGAGACGGAGCGCACCGTCGCCCTCGCCGACGCGCGCATGCTGCGCGACGACATGTACCGCTGGCCGATGCGGCTGCTCGTCGAGCGGGCCTGGAGCGGCCATCCCTACGGGCAGCCGGCGAGCGGCAACGAGACGACGCTCCGCAACATCGGGCTCGGACGCGTGCTGGAGTGGCACGCCCAGCGCGTGCTCCACGCCCCGATCGTCCTGGCGATCGTCGGCGACGTCGATCCGGACGAAGCGGCGACGCTGCTCGCGGCCGAGTTCTCCCAGCTCCGCGTCGCCGACTGGCGTCGAACCCCGGCTCCGGGGTGGGGGACGGCGACCGCGGAGAACGCCGCCGAGCGCGAGAAGGCGCAGACCGCGCTCGCGATGGGCTTTCCCGGCCCCTCGCGCGAGGACGACGACCGCCACACCGCGGCATTGATCACGAGCATCGCGAGTGGGCTCGGTGGCCGCTTCTTCGACGAGCTGCGCGACCGCCAGTCGCTCGCCTACACCGTGCACGCCTTCACCGCCGAGCGCCGCGCCGCGGGGATGTTCGTCGCCTACATCGCGACGTCGCCGGAGAAGGAGGAGATCGCGCGCGCCGGGCTGCTGCGCGAGTTCGCGAAGCTCACCGAGTCACCGGTCAGCGCCGACGAGCTGACGCGCGCGCAACGCTACGCCATCGGCACCCACGCCATCCGCCAGGAGAGCTCCGCCGCGCAGCTCGGCGACCTCCTCGACGCCTGGGCCTTCGGCACCCTCGCCGAGCTCGGAGACTTCGAGCAGCGGGTGATGGAAGTGACGAAGGAGCGGATCGTCGAGGTCGCGAAGAAGTACTTCGATCCGTCGCGTCGGGTCGAAGGGGTTGTGCGGGGGACTGGTCGGAAGGTCTAAGATGCACGCTCAGGCGAACCGGCGATGCACGATGCACGATGCTGGTCGGCGATGCACGATGCACGAAGGGGCCTTCAGCCGCCGTTCAACGCCGGTTCGTGCCTCGCGCATCGTGCATCAGCATCGCGCATCGCGCATCGCTCGTTCGCCTGAGCGTGCATCGTCACCGATTCTCACGTAGCGCCCTGATTGACCGCCGCACAGTGAACGTCGCCCGCCTCAGCCTCCGGTTCGCCGAGCGCAGCCCGATCGTCGTGTCGTAATCTCCCGCCTCGGCCACGATCACGCCGCGGATCGGGGCGCGTGACGTCGCCCAGGCGAGGATCCCGGAGAGCGCGAGGTCCTGCGACGCCTCGCCCTGCGCGCTCGGGAAGCTGCCCGCGCTCCACACCCAGTGCTCCTTGCGCGAGCGCGTCGCGCGGATGAAGCGGTCCGCGGCGTACATGTCGGCGTCGAGCCCGCGCGCGCCGCGGTCGGAGGGGAAGATCGAGAAGCCGAGCGCGTCGATCGGCGAGCCCTCGGCCGCGGCCCAGGCGAAGAGGGCGCTGTCGGCCGCGTCGAAGCGCGCGGCGGCGTAGCCGATCCGCGTGCGTGGGCTCACCTGGCGCGCGGCGGCGGCGGCGCGGGCGAGGTAGCGCGCCCAGGTCGTCACCGGGAGCACGCCGTACACCGTCGCGGCGCGTCCATACGGCTCGGCGATCGGGAGCAGGTAGTCGGGTCGCAGCCGGCGGGCGATGCTGCGCACCGCCTCGAGCCGCCGCTCCTCGTCGAGGCGGGCGCGCCGGCCGGGGGCGAGCGGGCGCGTCGCGTTGCCTAACGTCACGACGAGCAGGGTGCTGTCGCTGCGCGCCGCCTCGAGCACGCGGGCGAGCGAGTCGAGCGTCGAGCGCCGCACGCCGTCGGGGGCGATGGTCACCGCGACCACGTCGAGGTCGAGGGTGTCGACCAGCGCGAGGTCCTCGCGCACCGCCACCGGCGGGATCGCGCCGTGGAGGGTGGGGAAGAGCTTCACCCCGATCGCGAAGTCGCCCTGGGGGCGCTCGCGCATGCGTGCCGTCTCGTACCGCGCGTAGCTCGCCGCCGCGCCCGCCGCGGGCCAGAGCCGCGCCACGATGAGCCCCGCCCAGGTCGCGGCGAGCGCGGCGAGGATGACGCGGGCCGTCGCGCTGAAGCGATAGCGCGCCGGAAACGCGGGCGCGAAGAGCGGCGCGTGGAACCAGAGCGGCGACCAGAACGCCGCCGGCGAGGCGCCGATCGCCAGCGCCCCGATTTCCGCCCCAAGCAGCGCGAGCAGCGGGACCGGCGGCGTCCCCCCGACGCGGACCGCGAACTGCACCCACCCCGCCGCCGCGATGAGCGTGTCGTAGACCGCGATCGGCACGCCGAGCGTCGGAACGACGAAGCCGCGCGAGGTGGCGTACCACGCCTGCACCGCGAACACCGTCAGCGTCGCCGGCCAGACCCAGGAGACGCCGACCAGCGCGCGCCCGTAGATCATCGACGCGGTGGCCAGCGTCGCGATGATCCCCGGGACGAGCATCAGCCCACCGAGCCCGGTGATCCCCACGAAGTGGCGGGGAAGGGAGCGGCCGCGCGCGATGCGGCCGGTGATCCAGATGCTCCAGGCGACGACGAGCGCGGTGGCCGCGAGATGGAGGATGCCTAACGCGCCCGTCATCGGGTCAGCCGCGCGGCCGCATCTCGCTGCGGATCTCGCGCGGCGTGAGCCGGCGCGCGAAGACGTCCACCGCCTTCTGCGGATCGTGATGCGCCATCGCGAGGATGTCGAGCAGGAGCAGCTCGCGGTCGGGGAAGGCGTGGGCGAGGATGTGGCAGCCGTCGATCATCAGCAGGCCGGCCACGACGCTCTCCGGGAGCGGGCGCACGACCGGGGAGCCCGAGGCGCTCAGCCCCGCCGCGCTCGCCGCGGCGATGACGAGCCCCGAGATCAGCGCCTGGTCGGCGAGCCGCGCCGCGGCGACGCCGATGAAGTCGGTGGTGACGTGCGCGAAGGGCGCGCCCTCGCCGGGACCGGAGGTCGTTCCACCCGGCGTCACACCCATCACCGCGACACGAACGCCGCCGCCGGGACCACTGCGGCCAGCGAGCGATGACCGTTCGCGCCGACCGACCGGACCCCCGCGTACGCGTCGTCGAGCTGCACGGGGAGGAGCATCGTGGTGTCGCTGCCGACGGCGATCGCGCGCTCCCAGCGCGGCGAGGTCGTGCGCCGGATCAGCACCTCGTACGACGCCGCGCCCGCGACGCGCCGCCAGGTCAGCCGCCAACGCTGCCCGCCGGAGGCCGCGTCCCGCCGCGCGGTCGTCGAGTCGGGGGTCGCCGGCGCCGCGGCGAGCGTCCCCACCGTCGCCGCGTTCAGTCGCGCGACCTTCGCGACGTAGCCGAAGCTCACCGCGCCTAACGTGTCGGTGGGAAGGTGCTGCCGCTTGTAGTTCTCCAGCCGCTCGGTGAAGCGGACCGCGGCGTCCCCCTTGTTGTGGAAGGGGATGTGGTCGCCCCCGCGCTGGATGCGGTCGAGGCGGAAGACGGGGAGCACCGCGACCTCGGGCTGATACACCTCGCCCGCGGTCCAGACGTGCCGCAGCAGCTCGCGGCTCGGGCCGTTGTCGGGGTCACCGGCGAAGGCGCGGATGCTCGTCGAGTCCACCGTGCCGTCGTCGGCGATCACGTTGCCGTCGATGTCGTCGGTCATCCCGGCGACCACCCGATAGCCCTGCGCATGCAGCCGATCGGCGAAGTGCGTCGAGCCGAGCAGCCCCTGCTCCTCGCCGGCGTAGATCGCGAAGACGATGGTCGCGTCGAGCCCATGCGGGTAGCGCTTCGCGAAGACGCGCGCCAGCTCCATCACCGCCGACGTTCCCGAGCCGTCGTCGTCGGCGCCCGGGGCGTCGGAGGTCGCGTCGAAGCGGTCGACGTTGCAGACGCACGAGTCGTAATGGCCGCCGAGGACGATCACGCGCGACGTGTCGCGCCCGGGCAGCCAGGCGAGGACGTTGACGACGTTGACGCTCGGCTTGTCGGGGTGCCGCGTCACCGTGATCATCGCCGGATCGTACTCGACGCGGAGGCAGCCGCCGCACTCGCCGGCGACGCGCGACAGCTCGGCGAAGATCCACCGCCGCGCCGCGCCGATGCCGCGCGTCGCCGAGACGGTGTCGCTCATCGTGTGGCGCGTCCCGAATGCGACGAGGGTCGAGTCGGTGCGGCGGATCCGCGCCGGGTCGACCTCGGCGAGCAGCGCGGCGAGCGCGGCGTCGCGCTGCAGCCCGCCGCCGCCGCCTAACGGCAAGCCGCCGACGGTCGCCTCCGCGGCCGGCGTGACGGTCGCCCCGGGACGCGAGGCACAGGCGGCGAGAGCGAGCGCGCCGAGCGCGACGCGGGAGAGCTGGCGGATGGACGGCATGAACGGGCGCTGCGGGATGGGACGGATGGAATACCGCGGGCGCGGCCGCGGTCAGAACATCGACATCGCGAGGAACGACTTCAGCGAGTCGTTCGTCGAGCGGAGGCGGTGCGAGAGGAGCCGGACCACCGCCCAGAGCACCTTGTAGGCGATGTCGCGGTTGAAGTCGAGGAGCAGCTCGAAGTCGGATCGGGTGATCGTGATCACTCGCGTTCCGCCGTGCGAGATCGCGTCGGTGGACCGCTCGCTGCGGTCGAACACCGCCATCTCGCCGAAGAGCGCTCCCGGCTTGAGGACGGCGAGCGCTTCCTCGCCGCTTCCGGGCACCTCGCGGCTGATCCGCACCTCCCCCTCCACGATGAGGTAGAGCCGGTTTCCGGCCTCGCCCTCGCGGAAGATGTACTCGCCGGAATTGAAGCTCTGCTCCCTGCAGACCTCGGCGACCCGCGCGAGCTCCCCGGTGTCGAGGTCGCGAAAGATCGAGACGTTCCGCAGCAGTTCCGTGATGGCGGGCATCGTGAGGTCGAAGCTAGGGCGCGCCCGGAGCGCTGGCAAGCCGAAGAACTACCGTTAGCTTCCTCACGATGGGCGAACGCTCGCGACTCAACCTCCCGAACCTGCTCTCGCTCTCGCGCGTGGCGCTCGCGATGGCGTTTCCCTTCGCGCGCGATCCGGTGCCGCAGGCCGCGCTCATCGTCGCCGCGGGCGCCTCCGACTTCCTCGACGGCTGGCTCGCGCGCGCCCGGCACACGGCGTCGAAGTGGGGCGCGCTGCTCGACCCGATCACCGATCGCATCTTCGTCGTCGTCGCGATCGCGACCTACGTCGCGGTCGGCGCGCTGACGGTGGGCCAGCTGGTGATCATGCTGATCCGCGACATCATGACCGCGGTCGGCTTCGTCGTCGCGCGCTTCGTCCCCTCGCTGCAGCGCGTGACCTTCAGGGCGCGCTGGCTCGGCAAGATCGTGACGACGGTGCAGCTCATCGTGCTCCTCGCGATCCCCCTCGCGCCCGTGATCGTGCGTCCGCTCGTGATCGTCGTCGGCGTGCTCTCGGTCGCGGCGGTGATCGACTACACCATCGCGCTCTGGCGCGCCCGCGCCCGCGCGTGAGGGGGCTCGCACGCCACGCCGCGACCGCGGCTCTGCTCCTGGTAGCGGCACGAAGCGCGACCGCGCAGGAGCGGCCGCGGACGCGCCCCGAACTGCGCCTCGACGCGATGTCGGCGCGCGTCTCCCGACTCGAGGGCTCGGCGGGGCTCGTCGTCCCGCTGGGGATCTACGGCCGGCTCGCCCTCAGCGGCGGTGGCGGCGTCGCT
>DATAIN010000849.1:0-3778 GCA_036262635.1 Gemmatimonadaceae bacterium
GATGCAATCCGCCTGGAAGCGGGAGCCGACGATGCCGATCTGAACTTTCGACATTGGTGGTTGATGTGAGGTTTGGCGGAGGAGCAGGCCGTTAGCCATTAGCCATCAGCAGGAAGGAACCGCGTTGACTGCAGTCAACGCAGTCGCTCAACGCTACCGGCTAATGGCTGATGGCCAAGCGTTTCATCCCCACGCCGGCTGTCCGGGCTGCAGGGGCACGCATCCGTTCCAGCGCCCGGGGACCAGCGCGTAGCGGAGCGCCTTCGTCATCCCGACCTCCGACGAGAAGTAGGATCGCAGGGCGACGTCGCGGAGGATCGAGAACCAGTGCTTGTCCGGCGGGAACGCCTTCGCGCGGGCGGACTGGTCGCGCAGCATCGCCTCGCGCTCGGCGCGCGGCTTCTTCGCGAAGTCCTTGCCGATGCCCTGGCCGTACTTGCGCAGCCCGTCGCGGAGCAGTCCCTGCTGCTCGGCGCGGTAGCAGTCGGTGATCAGCACGTTCATGAACGGGCCGATCCCCGCTGCCTTCGCGCCGGGCGACGACGGCGTCGTCGGGAGCAGCGTGTCCGCGATCTCCTCGGCGAGGTCCTGCTCCGCCGCGTTCAGGATGCCGCTCGTCGCGCGCGACGGGGCACGGTCGCATGCGGCGAGCACCCCGTTGGTCGCGAGGAGCAGCCCGCCTAACGTCACGGTCGTCGCCTTCAGCGCGTTGCGCCGGTTCATCGGAGGCATGGTTGCGTCTCCTCAGAGGTTCTGCTTCTTCAGCTCTTCCACCGCGTGGTTCGCCGCACGCGCGGTGAGCGTCATGTAGAGGATCGACGGGCTCTGGTTTCCCGTCGAGGTCATGCAGGCGCCGTCCGTGACGAAGACGTTAGGCACGGAGTGCATCTGGTTCCACGCGTTGAGCATCGACGTCTTCGGGTCGCGGCCCATCCGGCAGCCGCCCATCTCGTGGATGTCGAGCCCGGGCGCCCACTTCGTGTCGTGGGTCTCGACGTCGCGGCAGCCCGCGACGTGCAGCATCTCCTCCGCCTGCGTCCGCCAGTCGGCGATCATCTTCTCGTCGTTGTCGTCGTAACCGACCGAGGTGACGAGCAGCGGGATCCCCCACTGGTCCTTCTTCGTCTCGTGCAGCCGCACGTGGTTCGCTTCCTTCGGGATGGTCTCCCCCTGCATGTACATCCAGATCCCCCACGTGCCGGGCTCGGTCTGCGCCTCCTTGTACGCCGCGCCGACGTCGTCGTCGATCGGCACCCCGCGCGCGCGGTATCCGTCGACGAAGCTCGTGTACCCGCCGACGAAGTCCGCGTCCGCATCCTGCTTCCCGACATTGCGGTAGTTCACGAGGATCGCCTCGGTCGGATTCCGCCCGTAGATGTAGCGGTCCTTCAGACCGTCGAGCGTGCCCCCGCCCGCGGCGCGATAGCTCTGGTGGCAGACGTAGCGGCCGAGCAGCCCGTTGTCGTTGCCCAGTCCGTGCGGAAAGCGAGTCGACGTGGAGTTCAGGAGGATGAGCAGCGTGTTCAGCGCCGACGCGTTCATGAAGACGATGCGGCTCTGGAACTCGTGCACCTCGTGCGTCTTCGCGTCGATGACGCGCACCCCGGTGGCGCGGCCCCGCTTCTCGTCGTAGATGACCGAGTGAACGACGGAGTCGGGACGGATCGTCAGGTTCCCCGTCTTCATCGCCCAGGGGAGCGTCGAGGAGTTCGACGCGAAGTACGCGCCGTACGGACAGCCGCGCATGCAGAGATTGCGCGCCTGGCAGGTCCCGCGACCCTGCTGCAGGTGGATCGGATTCGGCTTCGACAGGTGCGCCCAGCGTCCCTGCACGATGTGACGATTCCCGTAGCGCGCGTGCAGCGCGTCGCGCATGTGCTGCTGCGCGCAGTCGAGGTCGAAGGGCGGGAGGAACTCGCCGTCGGGCATCGCGTCGAGGTGATCCGCGTTCCCGCAGACCCCGATGAACTTCTCGACGTGCGAATACCAGGGCGCGACGTCGTCGTAGCCGATCGGCCAGTTCATCCCGTAGCCTTGTCTTTCCGGGGCGACGAACTCGTGCCTGCTCCACCGCTGGCAGGCGCGTCCCCAGATCAGCGACTTCCCGCCGACCTGATAGCCGCGGATCCAGTCGAAGGGCTTCTCCTGGACGTACGGGTGATCGGCGTCCTTGATGAAGAAGTGCGCCGTATCCTCCCCGTAGCCGGCCGCCTTGCTGATGAGCGGATTGTCCTCGACCATCTTCAGCGGCAGCGCGCCGCGGTGCGGCAGCTGCCACGGCATCAGGTTCGCCGTCGGATAGTCCTTGATGTGCTCGACGTTGCGTCCGCGCTCGAGGACGAGGGTCTTCAGCCCGTTCTCGCAGAGCTCCTTCGCCGCCCAGCCCCCGGAGATCCCGGACCCGACGACGATCGCGTCGAAGGTGGTGGAGTCGTTGGCCATCCGCTCAATATGCCGCGCGAAGCGTGACGCGCCATATGCCCGACTCTGCGACGCCCGGCGCTACGAGCCCCCGCGACCGCGCACTCGCGCGAGCAGGATGTCGGCGAGCTGCCGCACCGTCGTGCTGTCCGAATGGATGTGGCGGCCCTCCATCCAGATCATCGCTTTCGGCTCGCGCGCGCTCCGGTATAGCGCGTCCACCGATGCGCGCGGCAGACGCTCGTCACCCTCCGCGCTGACCATGACGAAGGGACGCGGCGCGATGCGCGGCGCCCAGCGCACGGGGTCGAGCCGGGGTCCGGCGATGATCACGTTCGCCGCGGCTGCGGCGGGGATGCGCAGCGGCGCGATCCTGATCGTGCGGCGCATCGCCATCTCGAGCGGGGCGTACGAGCCGCCGGAACCGTGCAGGACCCACACCCGCGTGAAGCGCGTGTCGAGCGCGCCCGCGATGCACATGAACGGCGCGCCGAGGCTGACTCCGACTCCCTCGACGCGCGTGGGATCGACGTCGGCGCGGCGCAGGAGGTAGTCCAGCGCGAGCATCAGCGCCGGCGGCGTATCGAGGAACGCGGCGCGGATCGCCGGGATCTGCCGCAGAAACGTCACCGCGTCCGGGCGCAAATCGCCTGCGTAGGGATACGACATCGCGGCGACGATGGTCCCGCGCGAGTCGCCGAGCAGCCGTACAGCATCGCGCCCCGCGTGGTGCCCACCGAGAACGACGACGAGCGGCAGCCGTCCGACGCTGTCGTCCGGCGCCCGGCGCACCGTGAGCTCGACGGTGAGTCCGCTGCTCGCCGTGAGCCGGACCTGCTGCAGCTCGTACCCGCGGTCGAGAATCGGTGGCCGCTCGACGACCGAGGCGAGGGTCGAGCGGCGCGCGAGGAAATGGGGCGTCGGGTCGCGCAGCAGATAGGCGACCCCCGCGGCCGTCGCGGCAAGCGCGACCGCCGCCGTCGCGAGCAGGAAGCGACGACGGACGCGCGTCATCGTCTTCCGCCTCCGCGGCCCCGGCGTGCAACTTCCCCGATCCTTCCGCTCAGAGGAACCTCATGGATTCGACGTCGCGACGCGACTTTCTCAGGACGCTGGCTACGGGAGTCGGGCTCGGCGCGGTCGGCGCCTTCGACCCGGCGCTGCTGCTCGGCGCCGCGGTCGCCACGAAGACGTACACGAATCCCGTCTACGCCGGCTCGATGCCCGATCCCGGCGTGATGCTTCACGAGGGAGTGTACTACGCCTTCGGCACGACGGGGCGGGATCGCAAGGCTGACGGCCGCATCTTCACCCTGCTGCGCTCCACCGATCTCGTGGCCTGGGAGGAGCTCGGCGG
>DATAIN010000850.1:0-1949 GCA_036262635.1 Gemmatimonadaceae bacterium
CGAGGAGGTCGAGGGACTTGAGCCGCTGCAGCCAGAGCGGCATCCGCCGCCGCGGGTTCCCGCGCGCGAGCAGGAGCGCGCGCGCCGCGTTCATCCGGAAGCGCGCACCGAACAGCGATGTCGTCCCGACCTCCTCGAGCACGCGCCGTTCCGCCTCCGCCGGAGTGATGCCCAACAGCGCCGACACCGGCGCCGGATCCTTGAGGTCGGGAAGGCGGAGCATGATCCCGTCGTCGGTGGTCTGCACCTGGACGTCGGTGACGTCGTCGCCGTCGGGCAGCCGCGCGAGGCGGCCCACCATCTCGCGCGCCCGCTGCGCGAGCGCCATCCCCCACGGCGCGTTGACGCGTCCGCCGAAGGGCGCGTGAAGGACGATCCGCACCGATCCGGTCTCGTCGCGGAACTGCTCGAGCACGAGGGTGCGGTCGTCGGGGACGAAGCCGGTGACCGCGCGCTGCTCGTGCACGTACTGGACGAGCGAGACGATGGTCGCCTCGTCGGCGTCGTAGCGCTGGATCAGCGCGTCGAGCGCGGCACGGTCGCGCGCCGCGTCGAGGGTCCGCCGCAGCTCGCCGACGCGCTCGGTGAGATGCGCCGAGCGCGCGCCGTACTCGCCGTGCCAGAAGGGCATCCGCGCCGGCGAGCCGGGCGCCGGCGTCACGATGACGCGATCGTGCTCGATCGCATTGACGCGCCAGGTGCTCGAGCCGAGCTGGAAGACGTCGCCGATGCGCGTCTCGTGCACGAACTCCTCGTCCAGCTCACCGAGCCGCGTGCGGTCGGGAAGCGTCACCGCGTACAGCCCGCGGTCGGGGATCGTCCCACCCGAGACGACGGCGGCCATCCGGCTCGCGCGTCCCGCCGCGACGACGCCCGTCATCCGGTCCCAGACGATCTTCGCGTCGAGCGAGGCGGCGACATCGGCCGGATACTTTCCCGCGAGCATGGCCAGCGTCTCGTCGAAGGCGGCGCGCGGGAGCCGGTGATACGGGTAGCTGCGCCGCACGAGCACGAAGAGATCGTCCGCCTGCCAGTCGTCGACGCTCGCCGCCGCGACGAGCACCTGGCTCAGGACGTCGAGCGGGTTCTGGACGACGCGCGTCGGCTCGACGTCCCCGCCCTTCATCGCGTCGGCGATGGCGAGGATCTCCATCCCGTCGTCGCGGAAGGTGGGGACGAGGACGCCGCGGCTCACCGCGCCTAACGTGTGACCGGCGCGCCCGACGCGCTGCAATCCCGCGGCGACCCGCTTCGGCGACTGGAGCTGCACGACCAGATCCACCGAGCCGATGTCGATCCCCAGCTCGAGGGAGCTCGTCGTCATCAGCGCGCGCAGCTCTCCCGCCTTGAGCCTCTGCTCGAGCATCAGCCGCCGCTCGCGCGAGAGCGAGCCGTGATACGGCTGCGCGATCTCCTCGCCGGCGAGCGCGTTGACGCGCCCCGCCATCCGCTCCGCCTGCGCGCGATTGTTGACGAAGACGAGCGTCGTCCGCGCCTGGCGGATGCGGTCGAGGACGAGGGGCGCGACCGAGGTCCAGATCGTTCCGCCGACGTGGCCGAGGTCGGGCACCGGCGAGCGCACCGTCGTCTCGATCTGCTTCACGAGCCCGCAGTCGACGATCGTCACCGGACGGAACACGAGCGGCTCTTCGTCGCCGCGCCGCGGCTCGCAGCCGCCGAGGAAGCGCGCGACCTCGTCGAGCGGGCGTTGCGTCGCCGAGAGCCCGATGCGCTGCGGCGAGCGGCCGATGTGGTGCTCGAGGCGCTCGAGGGTGAGCGCGAGGTGCGCGCCGCGCTTCCCCCCGGCGAGCGCATGGATCTCGTCGATGATCACGACGCGCAGCGCCGCGAACATCCCGCGGCCGCGCACGCTCGTGAGGAGGATGTGCAGCGACTCCGGCGTCGTGATCAGGATGTGCGGCGACTTGCGGAGCATCCGCGCCCGCTCG
>DATAIN010000851.1:0-5616 GCA_036262635.1 Gemmatimonadaceae bacterium
GGATCCACGTCGCGCCACCGTCGCGCGTCGTGAAGATGACACCCACCCGCCGTGGATCGTTCTGCCGCGTCGGGGAAAGGCGCGACCCGATCAGCCATCCGACCTGATCGTTGTCCGGCGCGAACTGCACGTCGGTGTAGAGCAGCGCGTTGAAGTCGAGCGTGTCGCGAGACACGAGCCCGAGGTTGATACGCTGCGGCGTGTCCGAGCCCTTTGGAATGCGCGCGAAGTAGCCGTTGCCGCCGGTGACGAAGATGTCCCCGTTTGCGCGGCGGGCGACGCCAAGGTACGTGATGATCTTCCCACTGTCCGCGGCCGTCCCCGGAATTTCCGCCCAGCTCTCCCCTGCGTTGGTGGATCGATAGATTCGACCGGGGATGAAGATGATCGTCGACGCGTTGATGCGGACGCCGCGCGACACGGCCGCGGCGTTGACGGTGTCCCCGGGCGCGAAATCGACGTCTGCCACGCTCGAGTAGCCACTCAGCCCCGCTCCAGCCGAGAAGGTGGTCGTCGTCCGCCAGCGGTCGGTCGCCTTGTCCAGCTTCATGAACACGGCTTGAGAGAACGCACCGCCGCCGCCGAGGCCGAAGAGGCCGTTCGTCCGCGCGGAATCGACGCGAAGTCGGTTGATCACGATCGACGCGAAGGTCGATATCGTATCCCAGCTGCTGCCACCGTTCAGCGACCGCGTGATGACTCCGCGCGAGTTCCGCGTGTCGAAATGCGTGGCCCAGCCATGCAGCGCGCTCACGAAATCGACATCCGTAGACTGTGCGAAATACGGCTGATTGAACCGCACCTCCCACCGGTTCCCAACGAGGCGGTAGATGGGCACCTGCGTCGCCGCGACGAAGCCGGAATCCGGCATGAACAGCGTCGCACCCGTCAGAAGCCCGCCGTTGGCGTCAGGCAGTCGGTCCCACACGACCTCGGCGATCGGGGGCGGCTCGGTCACGAGGTTGCAGACGGTCACTCCGAGCTGCGTCTGACCGGTCGCGTCGAGCACGTTCTGCACGCGGACGCTGAGCCGCTCCCCGAACGGAAGCGGGGCGCTCGGCGTGAACAGGATCTGTCGACCGTTGCTCCCGACGGACAGGCCACCGGGGACCTCGAAGCCCGTCGCGGCGTTGGTGACGATCACGTTCGCACCCGTCACCGTGGACGCGGCGACGGGTGCGCTGAAGCCGAGCGCGATCGGCGCGTTAACGGCAAGGTTGCCCGTCGGGCAGCCGCTGAACGCAAACGGCGCGCGGGGCGCCGAGGGATCATCGTCGCATCCCGCCGCCGCCAGCATGGCGACCGCCGCGGCGGTTGCGATGCGCGCACGGCGCAGCCGGAGAGTCGCTGACATTTCAATGGCCATGGGTCGGAACGGCCTCAAAGGAAGGGTGGCTCAGCTCTGCGGAATGCAGCAGACCGGGTCTGCCTGGCAGTCCGTGCTGCCCGGGGGATTCTTGCCAGGCGCGGCCGTACAGTCGGCGAGCATCTCGCGCATCGGGTCGACGATGATTCGGGCGACCAGAGGTGCCTCGTAGCGCCTGCGCCTCACGCTCTGACCTTGCTCGGTGTTCATGAGAGTCTCCTCAGATGGCTTTACGGTGGATTCGATGCTAGCTCGCGCACGCGCCCATCGGACGCGACGCCATCACTCGATAATTCGGGTGCTGCGCCGGCTCGAGCCCGTTGATGATATGCGTGACGTCGCAGTGGTACGTGTCCTTCAGGTACGGGCTCCCTGTCGCGAGCCGGGAGCGCGCCGGGCAGCTCGCGCATTTCTTTCGCAGTGTACACCCGCTGCACGGCGCGTCGGCGGGCAGTGGTTGCGTCACCCACTCGCCCATCTTGCCCCAAAGCTCGTCCCAGGACATCGCGAGGATGGGGAACGACGGGTCGCGATCGATCACGCAGTGGCTCGCGTTGCCGAGCGCATCGACGAAGAAGCCGGTGCGGCCGGCGCCGCACCGATAGAGGTCGTTGCTCGTCGCCCCGGGCGCCACATCGGAGCACTCGGGAAGGGGCGGCGGCGCCGGAGTCGGCGCGCGCACACGCCCGTTGATCGCGTCCATTTCTTCATGCAGGACCTTGAGACGGCGCGGTTCGATGCGGTAGACGACGGGCTCGTCGCCCCCGTCGTGCCGAGGATCGACCGTTGTGTCCACCTTGTAACGGAGCCCGCGCCGCTTCGCATAGGACGTGAGGGCCACGAGATGGTCCTGGGTCAACGTGCTCAGCGGCGTCTTCAGGACGAGCGGCACCTCTGCGGCCTGCAGGAGATCGAGGCCGCGCTCGAAGCGGGCGAACGATCCTGGGATCTGGGTCGTCCGCTCATAGACCTCGGCGGTCGGCCCATACATGCTCACCTCGACGAGAAACGGCGGCAGCTCCCGGAAGAGCGCCGCGAGCTTCTCGTTCATCATCGTCCCGTTGGTGAAGAGCGTGACGAGCAAGCCCTTCCCGCGCGCATAGCGGTAGATGTCGGGGAAGTCACGCCGGGAGAAGATCTCCCCCCCGGTCAGCGTGAGCCAGAGAACACCTGCACGCTCGATCGTGTCGAGAATGGAGAAGATCTGCGCCGTGCTCAGGTATGGTCCCTTGTAGGGATCGAGGGCCACATAGCAGAACTGGCAGCGCAGGTTGCACGTCGGGGTAATCTCGAACAGACAATTCAAGGGTGCGCGCTGCGCGCGCGCGCCCTTCATCCGCTCCTTGAGCGGAATCTCCGCGATCTCGACAGGTGCGATCATGCTTCCGGGTCTATGTTGGCCCGCACTACCGCCCCCACGTCGAGCATCGACGTGAGGAATGCCTCGACGTCGGCCCGAGCTGTCTGAGGGTCAACTTCGAAGTCCTGTATCAAATGTCGCGCCAGCACCCCCGCTGATGCGGGCTCAGCGAGCTTCTGCCAGACTCGCTCGCCGGTCTCGTTCAAAACCAGGAGGTCCGCCGCTCGGTGCACGGGGTCTACCGACTTGGCGCTCG
The DNA here is from genome assembly GCA_036262635.1 of Gemmatimonadaceae bacterium. Classification (GTDB taxonomy): domain Bacteria; phylum Gemmatimonadota; class Gemmatimonadetes; order Gemmatimonadales; family Gemmatimonadaceae; genus JABFXC01. Next base: position 2,983 of record DATAIN010000851.1, read on the forward strand.
TCGAGACGAGCAGCGTTTCCCCGGCGACGCGCCGCGCGACGAATCCAGGGGCGCGGACGAACGTCGGCTCAGGCTCGCGAGTGTTCACAGGCAATGGCGGAGATCTGCTCGAGAATCCAGTCCGGGGTGTCAGGGCCGAGTGGATACGCCAGCTCGACTACCGGAACTTCGGTGATGACGCGGTCGACGAGGGCAATCGCGCTGTCCAAAGCCTCTCCCCCCCAGTGCGGGATCGCAAGGGTCGCGAACAGGCGATTCACGGCTTCACGCGGTGTAACCCGTCGGGCTGTGCCGCGTTCCGCCCGGCCGATGAGCACGACTGCCCCAAGCGGCGCGTCGCCGGGAAACGCAATGTCGGCACTCCCCGGCCAGGGCGTACTCCAGAGGTGCAGCCCTTCCGGCCCCGGTGAGATGACCTGACGGTCGTCATTCAGCACCGCCACACCTTCGCGCTCCAGCATCATCCTCGCCAGGGTACTCTTGCCCGCGCCCGAAACCCCGAGGCACAGCGCCCCCACGCCCGATTGCAGGACAAGTGCCGATCCGTGCGCGAGAAGGCCACGTCCCCGGATTGCCAGCGCGAGCGCGAAGGCTGCGAGCTCGCTTGCGCGCCGCGAGGTCGGCGTCGCCGGCGCGAAATCGTACTCCACGACGTATTCGTACCCTGGACGAACGCTGCGCATCAGCCGCGCGGGATCGCTACCGTCGACCGAATGAAAGCGGACGCTCGTTGCACCGCTGCCGTCCAGGTAGTAGGTCGACCACGGTGCGATCTCGAAGACCGCGTCCAGCCCGCGTGGCGTCGTGTCGCCGACGCGATGCCTGATGATCAGCGGCTCGCCACCCGACCCGGACGGCCAGTCCGGTCGTTGGGTAGGGGTCAGGCGAATCGGTGCGTCAACAACGTGAACGATGCGAATGCCGGCGACGCTCGGTAGCGCATCCGTGTGCGCGGTCATGGCGTCGGCGACGAGACGACCCGGCGAGCGAGCGCGCCCCGCAGCCGCCTGACGGTCATTCGCAGCGTCTGCCCGACGCGGCGCGTCGGGGGGCGCGTATGGTCGTACAGCCGGACGAGGGCCACCCGCCCGACGACCGCCGAGCGGTGGATTGGCCGGTCAGGCGTGGCCATCGCATCGCCCTGGAGCACGATGGAGTCTCCGCACACATCGCGAATGCGATGCACCACCGCCTTCGCGCCCTGATAGGCCGCGAGCACAACATCGTTCTTCGCGAGCGGACGCTCGATCGGCTCGATGAGGACGATGGCGCCGTCCGGAATCGTCGCGCCCATGCTCCGGCCACGGACCCGTAACCACATCGTGGATCCCGAGTCGATGACGGTGCGGGCAAGCCCGAGCAGCTCGTCGTCATCCATCGACAGCGCCCGCTCGTAACCGCGAACGAAGAGTTGCTCCCCGCGTTGCGCGTGGGTGCGGCGCGGGATTCGGCGCGCGAGCTGCGTCAATCGGGTCACGACGTGGCCGAAATATCGTATCGGCGCGGCGCGGAGCTGCGGCGGCCAGACCCACGCGAGGAGGCTTCGGGCGCGGTCCGCGACCGACGCGGCGAGCTTCATGACGCGCAGCGCGACGTGGCGCTGATGCATCGCCGCGAGTGCCGACGCGGCCGCCGCCGCTTCGAGCGGGGCTGACTCCACCATGCAGAGCACGTACGATACTCCGCGCGTCGCCCACTCCAGGTGCCGCGTCGCGCCGCACGCGTGCGCCACGGCGCCCGCGGCCCGGCGCTCATCGTCGGACAGCTGCGTCCAGAGCGTCGCGAAGTCGACCCACCAGAGCAGCGGCACGCTGGAATGTTTCGCGAGATGCAACCCGAGGAACACGGGGAGCAGCGGACCATCGCACGCATACATCCGCACGCCACCGACGTCCATCGCCCGCAGCTCGGGCGGCGGCAGCTTCAGGTGCGATAACAGGACCTCGTCGAGCACCGCCGAATGCACTTCGGCGAAAAGCACCTTCGATCCATAAGCGCGGTGATAACAGCCTTCGTGCGGGGCCTCCCCCGATCGATGCGAGAAACCGCTCGCGAGCAGCGCCTCGTGCGCGGCCTGGCGCTGCGCGAGTGGCACATAGAGATCGACGTCGGCGACCGGACGAACGCACGGGTCGCCGTAGAGTCGTTGCGCGAGCGGGAAGCCCTTGAGCACCCCGGCCTGAACGCCGCTGCTCTCGAACGCCCGCAGCAGCTCCGCGAGCTGCTCGAGCTGCTCGCCGACGGCCATTCCGAGGCGGAGCGCGCTAGCGCGCCACGCGCTCGTCGCCTCGACCGGCGCTAGGGCCCGGAGGACGCTCGCGCCGCGAAGCCAGGCGAGACCGGCACAGCGTTCACGCTCGGCGCGCTCGAGCAGCGCGGGCCAGTCATGGTTCCCGAGCTCGTCGACCCGGTCCGCCGTGGTGGCGAAGCAGAGCCGCACCAGCGCGACCGCCTCACGGGCCCCCGGTTCGTTCGCGCTCACGTCACGGCCCGTCGTTGGACGGGCCGCTCCCCTGCCCGAGCAGCGAGCGCACCCGGTCGCGGACACGGTGTCCGCGACCGTTCCGCGGCCCCGATTCCGGGTGGTAGGCGTACGCGTAGTACCCGTACCCGCCGTAGTACGAGCCGGCGTTC
>DATAIN010000852.1:0-2002 GCA_036262635.1 Gemmatimonadaceae bacterium
CCTGCCTTCCTTCCCACGTCCCCCCGGGCTGCACCACCACGGGCTCGAAGACGGTCGCCGGCTCGACGCAGATGAACTTCGTCCACTCGCCGGGCGCGAAGTGGAAGCGCGCGTCGCCGGCGGGGCCGGGGTTCCAGACGACGATGTTCGCGAAGCCGGTGCTCTCGATGCGCACCACGCGGCGCCCGTGGCGCACGCGCAGCCGGTGCGGCGCGCCGAGGTAGACGCGGTCGGTCTCCCGCGTGGCGACGAGCGCGGTCGCCTCGTCGGTCCCCTCGGCCCAGTTCGCGACCTTGTCGCGGAAGCGCAGTCCCTGCAATCCCTCGACGCGCGCCTGCCGAACGTCGCCGACCCGGATGTAGGTGTGGAAGCCGCAGGTGAAGGAGAAAGGTCCCGGGCCCGGGTTGGTCGCGCGCAGCGTCGTGACCAGCGCGTCGCCGAGGGCGACGTCGAGATCGAGGCGGAAGTCGTGCGGCCAGAGGGCGCGGATCTCCGGGGTCGCGCGAAGCGAGAGCGAGACCAGTGAGCGGCCACTCGGGTCGACGCGGCGCTCCCCGATCGCCCATTCGCTGCTCCGCGCGAAGCCGTGCTGCGGGAGCGCTCCGTCGCCGCCGGGTCCCTTGCCGAACTGCGGAAAGACGATCGGGATCCCGGCGTGCACGTACTGGTCGGCGTCGGAGCGCTCGCTCAGGAAGAGCGCGTCGCAGCGCGGGTGCTTCCAGGTGAGGACCTGTCCGCCGTGCGGATACAGCTCCACCGTCCCCCCGTGCGGGTGGACGAGGCGGATGCGGGAGCGGCCGGAGAGCCCGGTGCCGATCTCGGCGCCGGGCTCGGGGAGGGTCTTCGTCACGATCGGTCGAACGTTAGGCACGTCGCGCCCCGGGACGGGTGCGCGGCATGAAAGGTCGGCGGATCAGGCGGTGCGCCCGATCGGTGAAGCGGCGCTCCTGTCGGCGTCGTCCTGCACGCCGCGCGCCGCGCCGTCGTCTCGCGGCGGCGTACCCGTCTCGCTGCGGAAGCGGGCGAGAAACGCCGCCGGGCCCGCGTTGTCGGGAAGCGAGCGGAGCGCCCTGATGGCTTCGGGGGCGTGCGCGCTCAAGCCCGCCACCATGTGGTCGGCATCCACGCCGACGCGTTGCAGCTCGGCGACCAGCGTTCGTAGGACGTCCGCGTGCGGCATCATCCTCCCGCGTTTAAGCCCGCCCCTCCCCGCCCCGACCGTGCTCGGCCCTGGTACGCCTCGTACCTCCAATGTAATCTGCTACTTTCAGACCAAATGTTTCAAGTGTGTCGCGTTAGGGGCGCGAAAATTAGAAGAATCGAATCAGTGACCGGGAGTCGGATGTCGTCATCGAGCTGCGTCGCGGAGTCCGGCCGCGCCCGCCCTGCTCGCGGTGGTCCGGCGCCCGCTTATCTTACGAAATGATGCCCAGCACCTTCGTACCGATGAGTCATCCGGCGGTCACCTCGCCCCTCGACGCATGACGACGCCGTGGAATGCCGCCGGCTCGTCGTCCTCAGGCGCCCCCTCCGCCGCGCTGAGCGGCGTGACCGAAGCGCGCGTCGCCGCGGCAAACGTGTGCACCGACATCCGCGGCGGTGAGCTGCTGGATCCGTCGTTCGATCGTCGCGTCGCGGCGCTCGACGCGCGCGACCGACGCTGGGCACGCGAGCTCGTGTACGGGATGCTGCGCCGCCGCGCGCGACTCGACGCGCTGCTCGCGGACCGCGTGAACGGCGGCCTCGCGCGCCTCGACGCCGACCTCGCCGACCTGCTCCGGCTCGGCGCGTACCAGCTCCTCGAGATGCGCAGCGTGCCGGCCTACGCGGCGATCGCGCAGACGGTGGAGCTCGCGAAGCGGCGCCACGGGATCGGCGCGAGCAAGCTGGCCAACGCCGTGCTTCGCCGCCTCGATCGAGAGCGGCAACAGATCGTGCGGAGTGCGCCGGCGGATCCCGTCGAGGCTCTCGCGCTCGAGGGCTCGCATCCGCAATGGATCGT